>CAKTWY010000062.1 GCA_934630445.1 uncultured Eubacteriales bacterium | reverse complement strand
GCACAGGTATGAAAGGGGCGGCTTGTCGATCATCGAGGACTGCGATAATGCCAGCCCTGACTCCATGCGCGCGGCGTTCGACGTGATGAAATGCACCCCCTGCGCCGGCAGGCGCATCGCGGTGCTTGGCGGCATGTGCGAGCTGGGCGCCTACGCCGCCCGCCTGCACGAGGAGGTCGGTGCGGCTGCCGCCGGGGCGGTCGAGGCGCTCTATCTCTTCGGCGAAGGGGCCGAGGGATATCGTCGCGGCGCGTGCGCGGCCGGTATGGAAGAGGCGGATATCCACCTCTTTGACACGCATACCGCCCTTGCCGAGCAGCTTGCAGACGATGCGCGCGCGGGCGATCTGCTGCTTTTCAAAGGCAGCCGCGCCATGCGTATGGAGGAGGCGCTTGCGCTCTTCCTGCAAAAAACGGGGGTATAGACGGGCATTCAGCGCTCTTTCGATCGAAGGACGTATGTCCTTAGGCAAAATCCGGAGCGCCTTTTGCTGCGGCGCTCCCAGGGAGGAAACAGGGGATGCAGAATATTCAAGCGGCTCTGACGGCGTTTCTGATCGCGTTCGGAGTTACGGCGGCCATTGGGCCGGCAGTCATCAAATATCTGCGAAAGCTGAAGTTCGGGCAGATTATTTTGGCGATTGGGCCGAAATGGCATATGAACAAGCAGTATACGCCGACAATGGGCGGCTTTATGTTCATCATCGGTATGACGCCCGCGATCCTCATCGCGGGCCTGCCGGCGGCGCGCGCGGGCGACCGGCGGCATATCGCAGTGCTGTGCCTCGCGCTTGCTTTTGGCGCGATCGGCTTTATCGACGATTATACCAAAGTCGTCAAAAAGCGCAATCAGGGTCTGACCGCGCTGCAGAAGCTTCTGCTGCAGGTCGCGGTGACGGCGCTTTTCCTGACGGCCCTGCGCCTGATGGGCTTTTTGACGCCGCATTTATACGTGCCGTTTTTGGATACGGTCCTTCCACTTCACTGGGCGGTATTTATGATGTTTGCGGCCTTTGCCATCGTGGCGATCGTCAATGCGGTCAATCTGACCGACGGCATCGACGGGCTTGCCGCTTCGGTGACGCTGCCGGTGGCGATCTTTTTTGCAGTGGTGTTCATGCTCTCGGGCGATGCGTCCATCAGCGTCACGGCATGGGCGCTTGCCGGCGGTGTGGCGGCGTTTTTGATCTACAACCACAACCCGGCGCGGGTTTTCATGGGCGATACGGGTTCTCTCTTTTTGGGGGGGATGATCTGCGGGCTCGCGTTTGCGAGCGATCTTGCGCTGGTTTTTCTGATCGTAGGAGCGGTATACATTGCAGAAACGGTGTCGGTCGTTCTGCAGGTGGGGTACTTCAAGCTTACCCATGGCAAGCGCCTTTTCAAAATGGCGCCGCTGCACCATCATTTTGAAATGTGCGGCTGGAACGAAAAAAAGATCGTCGCAGTCTTCGCGCTTGTCACAGCCCTGCTGTGCCTGGCAGCGTTCCTTGCGGTCAGAGGCAGGTATGCCGCCTGACGCCGGCTGTGCAAATTCCGTGAGCGCATTGCGCGATATCCCTGTGAAAGGAGGAGGCTTCTGTTTTGACGGCGAATATGAAACGCAGGCAGGACCTGCATAAAAGTCCGCAGACCGATCTGCGGCGCGAACGCGCCAGGCAGCGCGAACGCAGCGAAGCATATGAGCGCGAGCTCAAACGCCGCAAAAAAGAAGCGCACCGGAAAAAATACGCCGCCGGACAAAAGAGCGAGAAGCTGCGGCTGGATAACGAGGGGCTGGAGAAGAGCTTTTTTTATGCCGCCAATCCCGCGGATACGGCGTTTATCCTCCTGGTGCTGCTGCTGACGGGCGTGGGGCTGATCATGCTCTTTTCAGCCAGTTATACCAACGCCTATTATTATCAGGACGGCAACGGCATGTACTTTGTCGTCAGGCAGGGGCTGTTCGCCGTGGCGGGCGTGGCCGCGATGATCGCGGTGTCGTATGTCAATTATCAGAAGCTCCATTATTACGCGATCCCCGTGCTGGTGATATCGATCCTTCTTCTGGGACTTGTATTGGTGCCGGGTATCGGCGTCACGATCAATAAGGCCACGCGCTGGCTGCCGCTGTTCAGCAGAAAGCTTACGTTTCAGCCGTCGGAGATCGTCAAGATCGGCGTCATCATGAGCTTTTCGAGCATTGCGACGATTTTTGGGCCGCGTATCAAGGAGTTTCGCCGCGGGATGTGCGTCTTTCTCGGCCTGATCGGCCTGATCGCCGGCCTGCTCTATTTTGAACCGCATCTGTCCGCTACGATCATCATCGCGGTCACGGGCATGGCGATCGTCTTTGTTGCCGGCGCGCGTATCTGGCACTTCCTCGCACTCGTGGTGGGCGCGGGCGGCCTTATGGGCGTTTATATTCTGTTTTCCGGCCACGTTTCCACAAGGCTCAAGGTCTGGCTCGATCCGTTTATCGACCCGCTCGACAAGGGCTATCAGGCGGTGCAGTCCTTCCTGGCGATCGGCTCGGGCGGCTTCTGGGGTGTGGGCCTGGGCAGGAGCAGGCAGAAGCAGCTCTATCTCCCCATGTCGGAGAACGATTTTATTTTCTCCGTGATCTGCGAGGAGCTGGGTTTTGTCGGAGCGGTGCTCATTATCGTGATGTTCGCGGCGCTGATTATCCGCGGCTACTGGATCGCCATGCATGCGCGAGACAAGTTCGGCTGCCTTCTCGCCGTTGGCGTGACGACGCAGATCGCTGTGCAGACGGTTGTAAACCTGTGCGTAGTAACCGGACTTATGCCAGTCACAGGCGCGGCCCTGCCGTTTTTCAGCTACGGCGGCACGTCTCTGATGATTCAGCTCGCGGAGGTCGGCATCCTGCTCTCTGTTTCCAGGCAGATCCCGGCGCAGGTCAAGGGATAGAAAACAAACGGCGCTCTATTTTGATCCAAAGGATATCATCCATGAAAGGCAGGGCGTTTTTATGAGACTGCTGTTTTCAGGCGGCGGCACGGGCGGGCACGTAAACCCGGCGCTCGCGATCGCAAAATACATCAAGAGCCGGCATCCCGACGCAGAGATCCGCTTTGCCGGCGGCGAAGGCGGTATCGAGACAAAACTGGTGCCGCGCGAAGGGTTTGAGCTGTATACCTTCCGCTTGCACGGACTGAGCCGCTCCTTTTCCGGCGGCGGGCTGAAAAAAAATGTCTCCGCGCTGGGCGAGGCGTTCAAGTCCGTCGGCGAGGCAAAAAAGATCTTAAAATCATTTCAGCCCGACGCGGTCATCGGCACGGGGGGATATGCCAGCTTCCCGGTGGCGTACGCGGCGGCGCAGCTCAGGATCCCGATGGCGATCCTCGAGGTCAATGCCCTTGCGGGCGTGGCCACCAAAGCGCTTGCCCGCCGGGCGGATAAAATCTTTATCAGCTATGAGGAGACAGCGCTGCAGCTGAAAACGCGCGGCGACGTGGTGCTGACAGGCTCTCCCGTGCGGGAGGCGATCGTGAACGCTTCCCGCAGTGATGCGCGCTATAAACTCGGCCTCATGCGCGACGAGCAGCTCGTCGTATCCTTCTGGGGCTCTCTTGGCGCGCGGGAGATGAACCGCAAGATGATCGATTTCATCAAGCTCGAGTGCAGCGAAAAGCCGCCCTTCAAACATATCCACGCCACCGGCGGCTACGGGTACACCTGGATGCCGGACGAGCTGCGCAAAGCGGGCGTGCGCCTCGAGGACGAGGAGCAGGTGGATATGCGCGAGTACATCTATGATATGGAGGACGTTATGGCCGCGGCGGATCTCGTCATATGCCGGGCGGGCGCTTCCACGCTTGCAGAGGTGTGCGTGCTCGGCGTGCCCGCGATCATCGCCCCATCGCCCTATGTGGCGGAAAATCATCAGGAAAAAAACGCCCGCTCGCTCGAACGCCACGGCGCGGCGCGCGTCATCCTTGAAAACGAATGCACGGGAAAAGAGATCTACGATTTGACAGTGACGCTTCTGTCCGACCGGGCGAAGCTGGCGGAAATGGCCCAGTGCGCCAGGCGCCTGGCAAAGCCGAACGCCACCGCGGCGATCGCGGAGCAGATCGTCCAAATGGCCGCGCGCTGAGCGCGCCGCCCCGCCCGGCAAAACGCTGTGCCCGGGCGCATCACACCCTGCCTCCCGGTTGCATAGTATGTGGTAAAACCGGTGTTTTCCGGGAGGAGGCCAAAATATGAGCGAATTCCTTGTAACAGGGGGGCGGAAGCTTGCAGGAGAGCTTTCGGTACAGGGGGCAAAAAACAGCGTGCTGCCCATTATGGCGGCGGCGCTTCTCGTGCCGGGAAAGACAGTTTTACATAACTGTCCGGACCTGAGCGATGTCCGTACGGCTATGGAGATCCTATCCCAGCTTGGATGCGCGGTATCGCGCGAGGGGCACACGCTCGTCATCGACGCGCGCGATATTATCAGCCACGCCGTGTCCGAGCAGCTGATGCGGGGGATGCGCTCGTCGGTCATCTTCCTCGGGGCGATTCTGGCGCGGTGCGCGGCGGCGCAGCTGTCCTTTCCCGGCGGGTGCGAGCTGGGCCCCAGGCCGATCGACCTGCATCTCGACGCACTCAGACAGATGGGGTATGAGATCGATGCGCATGCCAGCAGCATCTCCTGCATGGCGAAATCGCCGCGCGCAGCGCAGATCACGCTGGCCTTTCCAAGCGTGGGCGCGACAGAGAACGTCATGCTCGCAGCGACGGCGTGCAGGGGCACAACGCGCATTATAAACGCAGCAATGGAACCTGAGATCGTCGATCTGCAGGAATTTTTGCGTGCGGCGGGCGCGCATGTAACCGGAGCCGGTACGCCGGTCATCGAAATTACAGGCGATGCACCGCTCAAAGAATGCGAATATACCGTCATGCCCGACCGCATTGCGGCGGTTACCTGGCTTTGTGCTGCTGCGGCGACGGGCGGCCATATCCGCCTGCCAAACGCGGTTGCGGCACATATTGCATCTGTGCTCTCGGTGCTGAAGACCTGCGGCTGTGAGCTGGATTTGACGCAGGGTGTCGAACTTCGCGCGCCGGCAAGGCCTTCGAGCGCAGGAACGATCAAGACGCTTCCTTATCCGGGCTTTCCCACGGATGCGCAGGCGATCGTGATGGCGCTGATGTGTACGGCGTGCGGCAGCACGATGTTTGAAGAGACGATTTTTGAGAACCGCTATCGCCATGTCGAAGGGCTCACGCGCATGGGTGCGCATATTCATGTGACGGGCAGGGTGGCGATGGTTACCGGCGTGCCGCGCCTGACAGGCGCGGCGGCAGAAGCTTCCGATCTGCGCGGGGGAGCGGCGCTTGTCGCCGCGGCGCTCAGCGCTGAGGGCGAAAGCATAATCGGCGGCGTCCATCACATCGACCGCGGTTATGAACACATGGAGGATGCGCTGTGCACGCTCGGCGCCGAGATCAAACGGCGCGCGTGCGTCTGATTTTCCTGAGAGGAATGTGAACATTGGGGGAAGTACGAAAACTACAACCGAGCGGGGGCAGAAGGCCCTCCCGAAAGCGGAAGCGGCGGCGCAGCCGCCGCTATGGCCGCGTCTTGTTCGGCGTGCTCTCCTTTCTGATCATGGCGTCGGCGATCTTTGCGGCGATCACGGTATTTTTTAAGATCACGGAGATCACGGTCCTGGGTGAAACGCGCTATGACAAGACGCTCATCCGTGAGACCTCGGGCATCGAGGTGGGTGAAAATATGTTCACCATCAATAAATTCAAAGCCATCGACCGCCTTTTTGCCAATATGGTCTATCTCGACGAGATTACGATCCGCAGGAAACTTCCGAATGAAATACAGATCACCGTCTCGGAATGCGAGCCGGCCGCCGCGCTGGAAACGGCGGACGGCTACTGGCTGATGGACCGCAAGGGCAAGCTTCTGGAAAAAGTACCGCTTTCACAGACGGCGGGCATCACGCTTGCACGCGGCGTTGAAGTGGCGGAACCGAAACCGGGTCTTGTCATCGACCCAAGTGAAAATGAGAAGATACAGCCGATGTTTGACCTGATCGCGCTCCTTTCGGATAAGGACATGCTTTCGGATGTCGGCGTGATCGATTTGTCAAAACTGTATGATATACAATTTACCTATCTGGACCGCTTTACGGTTAAGCTCGGTTCTGCTGAGCAGACCGACCGCAAGCTGCGCTTTCTGAATGAGGTCGTCAAGCGGCTGAACGAGAGCGACCGCGGAACGATCGATGTTTCCGAGGTGAAAACCGCGCGCTTTATCAAAGAGGAGTAGAGCGCTCCGGCGGCCTTTTGCGCTGGATACGGGCCGGAGAAGAGACAGAACTGGCACGGTGGGCCTGGGGTTAGGAGAAGCAAATGGATAAAAAAGCAAATCTTGCGCTCGGCGCGGTGTCGCTGGTATTAGGGCTGGTGCTCTCTCTGCAGTTTAAAAGCGTGCTCAGGACAAAGACAAACGACAGCGCGCAGCTCGCGCGTGCCGAGCAGCTGCAGCTTGAACTGACAGCAGAGCAGGAAAAAAACGAAGCGCTTTATAACCAGCTTATGCAGTACAAAGAGGAGCTGGCACAGCTTCGAATACAGGCGGAAGAGACAGGCGGCGTCAGCGATATGTTTGCCGAGCGGCTCAGGCAGATGGAGCTTCTGGCGGGAGTGACAGATGTTTCCGGACAGGGCGTTACGGTCACGCTGCGCGATAACGGAAAGACCAACGCGGGCGCCGCGCAAACAAGCGCCTTTGCCATTCATGAAGAAGATCTTCTGCGGGTGCTCAACGAACTTTGCGACGCGGGCGCGGAGGCGATATCGCTCAACGGCGAGCGGCTCATCGCGACCAGCAGTGTAAAATGCACGGGCGGCAGTGTGACGGTAAACGGCGTAAAATACAGCGCGCCATACACGATCAGCGCGATTGGTTCAAGCGATGTGCTTGAGCGCGCGCTGCTGCAAAAGCAGGGCGCGGTGGAAGTGCTCCGGCAGTGGGGCATTGAGGTCGAAGTCAAAAAAGAACGGAGTATCACCATTGCCGGATATGTGGGCCCCACCGATATGGAATACGCAACCACTGCGGGCAAAGAATGAGGAGGCGGGCATAGTGATCGTTTGGATAGGGCTCCTCGCGGGGGTGCTGATCGGGTTCCTGGTGCCATATGAGTTCCCGGGTACGTTCACACCATATATAGCGGTGGCCATACTTGCCGCATTCGACAGTTTATTCGGCGGAGTCAATGCTAAAATAAAAGGGCGATTTTCACTGCCGATCTTTCTGTCAGGCTTTTTCGGCAATGCTGCGATCGCGGCAGTGCTTACATATGCGGGTGAGAAGCTTGGGGTAAATCTTTCCATTGCGGCAGTGGTCGTCTTTGGCACAAGATTATTTCAAAATTTTGCAGAAATTCGAAGAAACCTCTTAACAAACCGGAGAAAAAGAGGTATTATAGAAGACAAGAATGTTCCTGGGGCCGAAGATCCTGCGCAAGGAGCGGACGACCAGGCGGAAAGTTCTTTTTAGTGCTGCAAACATCATTTCAGATATATAATATGGAGGACGAATCATGGGCTTTGAACTCGAAATGGATCTTGACACTGTCGTTTCTATAAAGGTCGTCGGCGTGGGCGGCGGCGGCAATAACGCTGTGAACCGCATGATCAAATCAGGGCTTCGCGGTGTGGAATTTATCGCGATCAATACGGACAAGCAGGCGCTCAACTATTCTGCCGCAACGCGCAAGATCCAGGTGGGCGAGAAGCTCACGCGCGGGCGCGGCGCCGGCTCGAAGCCGGAGATCGGCCAGAAGGCGGCCGAGGAGAGCCGCGACGAGATCAAGCAGGCGCTGGAAGGCACGAATATGGTCTTCATTACCGCCGGTATGGGCGGCGGAACGGGAACGGGCGGCGCGCCAGTCGTAGCGGAGATCGCGCGCGAGCTGGGCATCCTGACTGTCGGCGTGGTCACGCGGCCGTTCAATTTTGAGTCAAAAGTGCGTATTTCGCAGGCGGATGCCGGTATTAAAGAGCTTCTGGGTGAGGTCGACTCCCTCGTCGTTATCCCCAATGAACGTCTGAAATATGTCAGCGAGCAGAAGATCAGCTTTGCCAACGCCTTTGAGATCGCCGATAATGTGCTCAGACAGGCGGTGCAGTCGATCAGTGAGCTGATCACCGTTCCGGGTCTGATCAACCTTGATTTCGCGGACGTGACAGCCATTATGAAGGACGCGGGCTATGCCCACATGGGCGTTGGACGCGCGGCAGGCAAAGACAAGGCCGAGGAGGCCGCGAAGCTCGCTATCGAGAGTCCCTTGCTTGAAACGTCCATCAACGGTGCAAAGGGCGTCATTCTCAATATCACCGGTTCGCCGAACATCGGCCTTGAAGAGGTCGAAGCGGCGGCCACGATGGTACAGATGGCGGCGCATCCGGATGCGCATATTATCTTCGGCGCGGCGATCGATGAGAAGATGGAGGACGAGGTCTGCATCACTGTCATCGCTACCGGCTTTGAGTCGAAGGAAGAAGCGCCGCAGAATCTCTTTTCCGCCGGGATGAAAAAGCCGGAAGGCGCGCAGGCTGCTCCTGCGGCCAATGATGCGCAGGCGCAGCCTGCCGCCGAACCCAAGCGGGAGACCGGCGTCGACGACGACGATTTTGCCAAACTCCTGGGGCTTTTCAATCATTGAGGGATCATCATTCAGACAAAAATCGGGCCAAACGGCCCGATTTTTTTGCCTTTTCAGAAGGTTTGAAGGAGTATGGCCGTCATGCATCGGCAGGCAAAAATATATTTTATATGCCGCAATCAAAATGAGCCGGCAAAGAATCTAATCAGTGAAACAACGCGAAAGGGGGAGGCCGCCGATGGATATGCAGGAATTTTCCGCGCGGGTGGAGGCGGTCAGGACGCGCCTTTACCGCACGGCGTATCTGTACCTTGCAAATGAGGAAGCGGCGCTTGAAGCAGTGGACGAGGCGGTATTTAAAGCGCTGCGCGCGCTCGGCCGCCTGCGCGAGCCGAAGTTTTTTGAAACATGGCTGACGCGTATTTTGATCAACGAATGTAAAAAAGAGCGGAAGCGCCTGGCGCGCCTGCTGCCGCAGGATGCGGCGGGGGAGCGCGCATCGGAAGCGGACTATGACAGCCTTCCGCTGAAGACGGCGATCAGCCGTTTGCCGGAGGAGCTTCGCGCGGTGGTGATCCTGCGTTTTTTTGCTGATTATACGCTTGCGCAGACAGCCGCGTGTCTGAAACTCCCGCAGGGAACCGTTGCCACGCGCCAGCGCCGCGCGCTGCAGCTCCTGCGGCTTGACCTTTTGGAAGAGGAGGAAGCACAGTGAACAGAAAAGAAGAATACCTCGCGCTTCGGCGTGAACTGGATGAGGCACCGCCGGCACTTGCAGATACGCTCACGCGCGCCCGGGCAAGGCTGCGCGCGCGCAGAAGGCGTTTTGTCGCGCTTCCGGCCGGAGGGCTGGCCGCGGCGGCACTCCTGTTTGTCGTGCTTGTGAACACTTCGACGTCGTTTGCGTACGCCTGCGGGCAGATCCCGGGGCTGAAATCGCTTGCGCAGTTTGTGGCGCTCTCGCCCTCGCTCTCGGCTGCGGTTGAAAATGCATATGTACAGCCGGTGGAACATGAGAAGACGCAGGATGGCATCACCGCGCGGGTGGAGTACCTGATTGTCGATCAAAAGCAGCTGAATATCTTTTTCTCCATGCGCGCGGAGAATGGCCACATAACGGATGTAACGCCTGAGGTGCGCGCCTCTGACGGCGGCCCCCTTTCCGGCTACAGCCTGTCCAGCGGATCTCCCCTGACGGAGAATGGGGAGCTGCGGCAGATTACCGTCGACTTTACAGAAAACGATATGCCCGATGAAATGCGCCTGATCCTCAAGGCGCGCGACGCCGGGAGCGGAACTGCGCAGGCAGAGGCCCCCGCGCGCGCCGCAGATGCGCCGCATGAGACGTGGAAGGAGCCTGAGTACGATACGGCCTTTTCCTTTGATCTTTCCTTTGACCCGTATTTCACGGCCACGGGCGAAACGATCGTGCTGGAACGTGAGATCACACTCGACGCGCAGCGGCTGATACTGAAGACGGCGGAGGTCTATCCGACGCACATGCGCCTGAATTTTGAAGACCAGGACGGGAACACCGCCTGGTTGAAAGCGCTTGATTTCTACATGATCGACGAGCGGGGAAAGCGGTTTGACCCGATTGCAAACGGCATTACCGCCACTGGCAGCACCGATTCGCCCATGATGGCATCGCACCGGCTCGAGAGCGCATACTTTGCCGGCGCAAAGGAGCTGACGCTTGTCATTACAGGCGTGACGTGGCTTGACCACGATATGCAGCGTGTGCGCGTCGACCTTGCACACGCGTCGGCGCAGGCGCTGCCGGAAGGGGTGACGCTCGACAGCGTGGAGCGCCGGGGCCAAAGCTGGACGCTGCGCTTCCGGGCGCAGGAACAGAAGGAAAACGCCTCGTATCAGCTCTTTTTGCCGACGTACTACGACGAGAAAGGAACGGAATACAGCTTTAGCAGCTGGACCTCCGGAGCAAGAGGATATTATGATGAAGAAAAAGGGGAGTGGGTCGAAACGCCGGGCTTTTTCGATACCGAGTTTACGCTCACGGATTACCCGTACGACGCAGTATACCTGACGCCCGTTTATTCGCGCAGGGTCACCCTTGACGTGCCGGTGGAAATCAGGATAAAATGAGGATATAGCCTGCGCGGCATATCCGCACCGGCTCTGAAAGGGGCAGATAAATGATGCTTGGAAAGTACGTTGACCTGCATATGCACAGCCGCTGCAGCGATGATGGAGAGTTCTCGCCGGAGGAGCTGGTGCGCAGATGCCGGGGAGCGGGGATACGGGTCATGGCCGTTACAGACCACAACAGCACGCGCGCAAACGCGCCTGCGCGCAGGGCGGCCGAGGCCGCGGGGATCACCTACATCGCCGGTATTGAAATCGACTGTGTTTTTGAGGGGCGGAATTTTCACGTATTGGGCCTTGGCATTGACGATGCGAGCGCCGATTTCGCTCGCATCGAACGCAATATTGCAGATCAGGCCATAGAAGCCTCGCGGCGGATGCTGCAGAAAACGCAGGAACTCGGCTTTGCGGTCACGGAGGATGCGCTGCGCGCCCTGCCCAGAACAAGCGATTGGGAGGAGGTATGGACGCCGGAGATGGTCGCTGAGATCCTGCTTCACAGCCCGGAGTACGCCGCCCATCCGCTTTTGGCGCCGTACCGCCCGGGCGGAGCGCGGGCCGATAACCCGTATGTCAATTTTTACTGGGATTATTATTCGCAGGGCAAGCCCTGCTATGTGGAGATCGTCTTTCCGCCCCTTGAACAGGTCGTGGATATCATTCACAGGAACGGCGGACGCGCCGTTCTGGCCCATCCCGGGGTGAATCTGAATGGATTTGAGGCGCTGTTTGGTCCGGTTTTGCGCGCGGGGATCGATGGCATTGAGGCGTTCAGCAGCTACCATACGCCGGAGCAGCGCGCCTATTACGCGGCTGAGGCGAAGCGGCGCGCGCTGTTTGTCACGTGCGGGAGCGATTACCATGGAAAGATCAAGCCTGCTATTTCTCTGGGTGCGCACGGCGGCGGAACGGAGGAGATTTCGATTTCGCTGATCGGATGATATCAACACAGCCGAAAGCGGAAGGGCTGAAACACCGCGCGGCTTCGCCCCCGGTCCATCAGGACCGGGGGCGTTTTGCTTTGCTCTCTTTGCCGGAGAGGGGCGCCGTCAGTTCGCCGCGCCGCGCCAGTTAAGATAGAGGTTTGCGATGACTTCTTCGATCGGCGCTTTGCGCATTTCAACATCCCGCACGTCCGGCAGCGCAGCGAGAAGGCCGAGCAGCTCATGCACGCCGGTTTCGGCGCGGTCAAAGGCGTACTCGTGCAGGCACGCCTCTGAGCGGATGTGCCTGAGGCCGGGGAGAACGGGCGCGCTTTCGGAAGCGGTCGTGACGCACACGCGGCCCAGGCCGTCCTGCAGCGTGCGCAGGCCGTCAAAATTGCCGTCGTATGCCAGCCGCCCTTCCCGCAGGAGCACGATGCGCCGCGCCATTTCTTCCAGATCATCCATGTCGTGGCTCGTCACAAGGATCGTTGTGCCTTCCGCACGGTTGAGCTCTTTTAAAAAGGCGATCATCCGGCGCTTTGCCAGAATGTCGAGGCCGAGCGTCGGTTCGTCGAGAAAGATGATTTCCGGTCCGTGCAGCAGGAGCATGCCCAGGTCCGCGCGCATGCGCTGACCGAGGCTCAGCTCGCGCGCGAAGGTTTTCAGGATATTGTCCAGATCGAGAAGCTCGCGCACAAGCGCAAGGTTTTTGTCATAGACGGGCTGGGGGATATCCCACACGCGCTTTTTCCATTCATAGCTTGTAATGACGGGGTGATCCCACCAGAGTTCGGTGCGCTGGCCGAAGAGCACCCCGGCCCGGCGCATGAGCGCGATGCGCTCGCGCTGCGGGTCGAGGCCGAGCACCCGCACCGTACCGCCGCTTGGAGCGAGAATACCGGAGAGCAGCTTGATGGTCGTGCTTTTCCCGGCGCCGTTGGCGCCGGCATAGGCGACAAATTCACCCTGTTCCACACACAGAGTGACATGATCGAGCGCATGCACCGTGCGCTTTTCCGGATGGAAGAGATTTTTTATGCCGAGCAGTATCCCGGCGAGTGCTGCCAGATCGACGCAGACCCCGAAACAGGCTGTATGGAGTTTGATATTGCAAAGGGGCGTTTCTCTTTCCGGCTGACCGCCCCATACAGCGTAGAACGCCGGGAAGCGGCCAGTAAAACGGCAAAAGCACATTCAGATAACTTGTCACGCCTTATTAAAAAAGGGTGATATAATTTTTTTGAAAAAGTTTGAGATTTGATGTAGTATTCGCCGCTAAAACCGTAGTATATAGGTGAAGCCGGAAAGGAGGCGGTGTGATGATAGACGATGAAAAAATCATAGAAATGTTTTTC
>CAKTWY010000061.1 GCA_934630445.1 uncultured Eubacteriales bacterium | reverse complement strand
TTCAGAGTTGGAAATGGTCAGCACGTCGGGGTGGATGAGGTTGGCGTCATACGCCTTTTTCATCCAATTGGCGACAAACTTAAACTCCTCGCTCTCGAGGTACGGTTCAAACGTACCGTCCTGAAAATACATGGCCAGCTCTGTGCTGTACTCGACGGTGAAGGGATAGCGCGGCGTATCCCTCAGCAGGCGCACAGGGGCGTTGTTGGCGTTGCAGATCCACAGAAACGCATCTTTATCGCCCCATTTTTCCTTCAGCTCCCTGGCTGTATCGAAAAGCTCGTCCGCCGTCGTGGGGATTTTCAGTCCATATTTGTCCAGAAGGTCGCCGCGGAAGCCCATCGCCCCGCTCTCAGAACTTTTGGTGACGTCTTTCCAATAACTGGGGATGGTGTAGGTATGCTCGCCGATTTTTGAACCATTCCAGTCTGCCTCGTCAGGCAGCGCCTTTAGGATATTGCCGCCATACTGCGCAAGCAGATCTTCGATGGGTACGATGTACTCATTGTTCAGATACACGGTAAAGGGAGTGACATTTTCCATAACGTGCAGCAGTTCAAACTCTTCCTGCCCGGCAAACATCACGTTGATGCGGTCGTTGTAAACGTTCTGCGGTACATTGAGCGGAACAAACTTGACCGGCACGCCGTCCGCAATCAGCTTCTCATTGATGGCGGCGGTCACTTTTTCGAGCTCCGGGTCATCCGCCTTCGGCAGGACGAAGCGGACCTCCATGATTTCGGCCGGTGCCTCGGGCGCGGGTATTTCCGTTCCTGTTGTAGGCTGCCCGGTTTGTGCAGGCGGCGCGGTGGGTTCTTCTTTCGCGCAGCCGGCAAACAAAGCCATGCAGAAGACGGCCAGCAGGAACAGTGCAATGCTCTTTTTCATTTTTTCTCCTCCACTTCAATATCTTCTGTGTATCTTTACCCTTTCACAGCGCCCATTACGATGCCCTTGATGATATAGCGCTGCAAGAAGGGATAAAACAGTATGATCGGCCCCATCGTACAGATGGCCATCGCCATCTTAAACGACTCTGCCGGCGGCACAGCGAGAGAGGAATCCTGCATCAGCTCCAGGAAAGACAACTCGTTCTGCAGCTTGAAAAGAAGGTACTGCAGCGGATAGAACTGCTGCTTAAACGGCACGAGCATAACGGCGTTATACCAATCGTTCCAGTAGTCGATGCTGTAAAAAAGCGCCACAGTCGCGAGCACCGGCTTGGAAATCGGCAGATAAATACGAAACGCCACGGAAAAGTCGCCCGCGCCATCGATAATCGCCGATTCCATGATGGCTTTGTCAATTCCCGCCATATAGTTGCGTACCAAAAAAAGATTGAAAACCGAGAACATCAGCTTGGGAACGATCAGCGCCGCATAATTTTCTTTTAGATTCAGAGAATTGCAGATGAGATACCATGGAACAAGGCCCGAGGTGAAAACCATTGTGATGTAAAAGTACATGGACAGCTGCGCTTTGTAGCGCACCTTCGGGTGAGCCAGCCCATATGCGCCGAGCGCAGTGATCAGCACCGCCAGGACCGTTCCGAAAATCGTGACAAAAAGAGAGTTGAACATGCTGCGCGAAAAGGTCGGATCGTTGAAGATCATCTTATACGCATCCAGCGAGAACTTCTCCGGGAAAAAGCTGTAGCCATTTTCCACAATGGCCGACTCGTCTGTGATGGATACCATGACGACGAGCAGCACCACAAGAAAAGTAATGGCTGTAAAAATGGAGATAGCAAACTTTGCCGCCAGATCAAAGCGCTTATCATTTTTGCCGAATACCATTAAAACAGCGCCCCCTCACTAAAATGCTTTTTGACGAACCGATTCATGGAATATACGACGATAAAGCCAAACACCGCCTGCACCAGTCCGATGGCGATGGAATGGGAGATATTGCCATATGTGCGGAAGATGCGGAAAACATAGGTGTCGATTACATCCGTAGTGCTGTAAAGCATGCCGTTGTCGCCGACGAGCGCATAGATCATACCAAAATCGCCGTGGAAGATCTTTCCCGTATCGAGGAGCACCAGCATGCAGACCGTCGGCATCAGCAGCGGAAGCGTGATCTTGCGGATACTCTGCCAGGCAGAAGCACCGTCGATTTTAGCGGCCTCGTAAATGCTCTCGTCAAAGGAGGCAAGCGTCGAAGTGAAAATGATCGTTTTCATGCCGGCGAGCTTCCAGGTCTTCATGGAAGTGAGGATCGCCGGCCAATAAGACGGCTCGCTGTACCATTTAACCGGTTCGAGCCCCATCGACGTGAGCGTTGTGTTGATCAGTCCCGATGTCGCGCCGAGCAGCGCGTACAGGATATATGCGATGACGACCCAAGAAAGGAACTTCGGGAAAAGCAGAATGGAGATCGTGATTTTTGAAAACCATCTGCTTCTGATCTCATTGAGGAGGATGGCGATCAAAAGCGCCACGATTGTGACCGAGCCGATGGAAAGGATATTGAGATACAGGGTGTTGAAGATGACTTTCCAGATCGTGTCGTTGGCGAAAATCATCTTGAAATTATCAAAACCGAGAAACGGACTGTGAAGGAGCCCCAACTTGGCCTTGTAGTTCTGGAACGCCGCGAACAGAAACGGGTAAGTACAGTAGCTGAAAATAAATACGTACGCGATCGCCGGAAGCATCATGATATACGCCGCCGGATATTTGCGGATATCCTGAAAAAACAGCGAGAGCGAATGCCGGCGCGGCGCATGCGCCGCCGTATCCATACGACGTTTTTTCCTTTTCGGTAAACAAACTGCCATAGCGAACCTCCTGCGTGGTTTTCGTGTATTCACTATAGCACGCGGCTTTTTTGTTTGTATATATGTCATTTTTTCTTTTGCTTGCAAAAATTAACTGTGCAAATCGCACAATTGCACTCTGCATTTCTCGTTATACTTCCCAATTTCCCATGTTCCGCCAAGAAAGGCATATTGTCACAAGGGTGCGAAAATGGTATTTTAAAGAAGATTCGGGCCGTTCTGCGCATATGCATCGCATCATCTGCTTCAAACTCGCGCTATCGCTTGTATGAAAATCCGCATTTCACTTGCGCAAAATGCGGGCTGCGGTATAATGGAAGGTAGAGAATGCCGCATATACAAATCTCAAGAGAAGGAATGTGAAGAAACTATGAAAAAGCCCAACGTCCTGGTAATCATGTGCGACGATTTAGGCTATGGCGACCTGTCGTGCATGGGCTCGGAAACGGTGTACACCCCACATATCGACGCACTCGCAGAGGAAGGCGTGCTCTTTCGTTCCCTCTACTGCTCCTCTCCCGTCTGCTCGCCCTCGCGCGCAACGCTTTTGACCGGCCGCCATCCCGCGCATACGGGTGTGAGGGCAATCCTTCCCGGCGCGCGCTCATCGCGCGGAATGACGCCGGATGTTCCGTCTATGCCGTCGGTCTTCCATGACGCCGGATATCAGACGTATTTTTGCGGCAAGTGGCACCTTGGCGTCGCCGAGCAGTCGCGCCCGCATCAGCACGGCTTTGATCACTGGTACGGCTTCCTCGCCGGCTGCCTGGACTACTATTCGCACATCTTTTATTACGGTATGACGGACGGCAAGCTGAACCCCACCCACGACCTCTGGCGAGACAACGAAGAAATATACGAAAACGGAAGCTATCTCACCGAGCGCATCACCGAGGAGAGCATCTCGGCCATCCGACGCGCGCGGGAGAGCGACAAGCCCTTTTTCCTTTACACAGCATACAACGCGCCGCACTACCCCATGCACGCACCGGAAAAATATGTCAGCCGCTTTGCGCACCTGCCGTGGAACAAGCGCATGATGGCCGCGATGATCAGCGCCATGGACGACGGCGTGGGAGAAATATTGAACGAGCTGCGCGTACACGGCGAGCTGGAGAATACGATCGTTTATTTTCAGAGCGACAACGGCCCGTCGAGCGAATCGCGCAACTTCATGGACGGAAGCGTAGACCCCTATTACGGCGGGAGCGCGGGCGCGCTGCGCGGATACAAGTTCAGCCTCTTTGAGGGCGGCATCCGCGTGCCTGCCATCATCCGCTACCCTGCAGCGCTGAAAAAGGGCCTTGTCTGCGAAGAGCCGGTGATGGCGATGGACATCGCCCCGACGCTTTACGACATCGTCGGCGTCGAAGCGCCCGCGGGGATGGACGGGGAGAATATGCGCTCCGTCATGGAGGGAAAAGCCGCCCCGGAAGCGCGTCTTCTCTTCTGGGAGCTGGAAATGCAGACGGCGGTGCGCCGCGGCGACTGGAAGCTCATCCTGAACCCTGTTGAGGACGGCGCGCGCCGCGTCGTGGCAGAGCGTTTTCTCACCCATATCACGGAGGACATCTCCGAACAGCAAAACCTCTGCGGCGAATACCCGGCGCTCGCCGATGAGCTGGAGGCCCTCGCAAGGAACTGGCGCGCCGGAATCGACGATTACTGGAACGAGCATTATGCGCAGTAAACATGCATGCGCCGCGGTGACTGCCGGCGCGGAAACGGAGGTCAGACCATGGCTGCCAAAAAGCCGAATATCTTTCTCATCATGACGGACCAGCACCGCGCGGACACAATGCCGTATATGCGCGCACGCGCGGTGCCTGAGACGCCTGCGCTCGCCTCGCTCGCGCGCAGCAGCGTGTGCTTTACCCAGGCGTACACCACGTGCCCCGTATGCACGCCCGCGCGCTCGTCTCTCTATACGGGGCTCTACCCCTCGCGCACAGGCATGTGCACGAATATCTACAACGCCGGCTGCGAGACAAACGAGCTCGCCGACCGGCCGTTTCTCCTCAGCCGAAGACTCGAAGCGGCGGGCTATGCCTGCGGCTACACGGGCAAGTGGCATCTGGGCCTCGGCAAGGACAAAGCTTCGTCGTTTGAAGGGCGAAAGCTTTTAAAGCGTATGGAGCGCGGCGACATGTGCGGCGACGCATATCTGGGCTACGGCACGCTCCCGACGGACGTGGGCTTTACAGGCGACGATTTTCCCGGTCACGGCGACGGCGGCTGGGAGACGCCGCAGTTTGAAGCCTACCTCAAAGCGCGCGGCCTCACGCTCAAAATGGAGGACAAATACGGGCATGACCTGGAAGGGTATCATTCGCGCGGCGCGATCATCACCTCCGGCATTGAGACGACGGTCGAGCATTTTCTGGTGGAGCGCGCGATCTCGATCGTCGATGCGCTCAGCTCCGGCAGCGCGCCGTTTTTCATGAGCCTCAACTTCTGGGGGCCACATGAGCCGTATTACGTGCCGAAGGAATATTACGAAAAATACCGCGGGATGAAGATCGACCCGTGGGAAAGCTTCGCCGCGCCGCATCGCGCCACGCCCGGGCACCGTGTTCTGGCGCGTCCGCTGCAGGACTGGGCCTTCTTTGAGGAAAACCTCAGGCGGTATTACGCCTACATCGAATACATGGATTACGAGATCGGCCGCTTTATTGCCCACCTGAGGGAAAAGGGCCTCTACGACGACGGCGTGGTGCTCTTCACAGCCGACCACGGCGACTCGCAGGGCTGCCACGGCGGGCTTGAAAACAAGGCGTACCACATGTATGAGGAGACGGTAAAGATCCCGATGATGGTCAAGGTTCCGGGCGCAATCGGCGGGCGGCTGTGCGATGCGCTTGTCGGCACGTGCGACGTATACGCGACCATCCTCGACGCGGCGGGCCTGCACGACCCGGCTGAGCATCAGTGCGGCGAATCAATGCTTCCATACGTTGAAAAGCCGGATCTGCAAGGCCGCAGAGGCATCATGACGGAAGGAGTCGGCGCCTTCCCGGTGATCGCGACACAGCGGATGTATCGTGAGGGCGCATATAAATACATATTCAATTTTGCCGGAACAGACGAACTGTATGACCTGGCGCGCGACCCGCATGAGCTTAAGAACCTCGCTGACGACGCGGCACAGGCGGACACGCTGTCGCTCCTGCGCATGCACATGTATGAGAACATGCTTGCACACGGCGACCCCTGCGCAAGTATGTTTGCAAAGATCTATCTGATCGGCCCGTATGCCGATATCCCGTAAAAAAAGATCCCGGCGGATGCACGATGCATCCGCCGGGATCCTTTTTGCTCTGCAATATAAAACCTCGATTTTATTCGCGTGTATCTCGCCCCTGCAGGCAACCGACGCGCCTGCGTGCAAAAATGAGCGGCGATTCATCCCAAATATTTTTCCAGCGTCATACGGACAGCGCCTGGTGCGGCGCACATCTCCTGCAGATACTGCGCGGTGCGCTCGCAGAGCCCGCATGCCGCAAGGTCGGCGCCGAATATGCGGGTATTGCCGAGAAGCGCAAAGACCGCTTCCCTGTCTATCTCCCCGCCGAGCGTCAGACCGCCGAGCCCTTCCCGCAGCGTTTCCAGAAGCGGGTCGGGGCTTAAGGCAAACGTCTCGCCTGCGTCATCCACCCCCAGCAGATACCGCAGCCATCCCGCAAGGACCAGCGGGATCCACTTGAGCTCTCCCGCAGTGCCCCGCGCCTGATGCGCTGCGATCGTCTGCCCGAAGCGGACCGCGATCTTCTGCGACGTGTCCGTCGCGATGCGCTGCGGCGTATCCGGCATGAACGGGTTCGGGAAGCGCACCGTCAGCACCTCCTGCAGGAATGCCTCCGGATCGATGATCCCGGGATCGGTCACAACCGGCATCCCCTCCTCCCGGCTCATGCGCGTAATGAGGCGCACGAGCTGAGGATCCTTCATCTCATCCGCGATCGTCTCATATCCCAGCACGCAGCCAAAGACCGCAAGCGCCGTGTGAAGGGGGTTGAGGCAGGTGGAGACTTTCATCTTCTCCACTTTCCCGACGCTCTCGCGGTCGGTGAAGATCACCCCCGCATGCGCAAGCGCCGGCCTGCCGTTCAAAAAGCAGTCCTCCACCACAAGATACTGCGGCCCTTCCGCATTGACGAACGCCGCTGTGTAGGTGTGCTTTGCGGTGACGAACGGCTCCATCCCCTCCAGCCCGTCCGCCTTGAGGCGCGCCGCTACACGCCCGTCCGGGCGCGGCGTAATTTTGTCGATCATACTCCACGGGTACGCCACGCGCTGCGCCAAATATGCCAGCGCGTCATTCCGGACCCATCCCTTTTCATGCCAGGCGCGCGCCATCGTCAGCACCGCGTCGCGCAGGCGGCCCCCGTTTTCCGAGCAGTTGTCCATTGAGAGCAGCGTCAGCGGCGCGCCGCATGTTTCATACCGTTTCAGGCACAGCGCTGTAAGGCGCCCCATGAACGATACGCACGCAGCCGGACCGTTCTCCATGTCCTGCGCTGCGGCACGCAGCAGCTCGCCGCGGCCGTCGCGCAGCGCGTAGCCCTTCTCCGTGATCGTAAAGGTCACGATCTGAAGTGACGGCGCGCAGAAGATCTCCTCCACACGCGCGGCGTCGGAAAGGGTCAGACTCTCCGCCACTGAGCCCACCACCTCGCGCAGGACATCACCATCAGGCCGCAGGGTAACCGCGACGGCAAGGTCGTCATACGGATGAAAGCATCGGGAAATGATCTCTTCGTCGTATCCCTCGCAGCAGATGACGCCCGTGTCGCTCTCCCCTGCCTCCAGCAGCCGCTGGGCAAGCACGGCGGGAAACGCGCGGAAAATATTGCCCGCGCCAAAGTGCAGCCACACCGGCCGCTCCCGCGTGCGGCGAATCATCGCCTCCCGGTCATACGCCGGCAGATGATACCCTTGCCAGGCCGCCGCATCGCGCAGAGATTCCTGTGAAAGCTTCATCGTTTTCCCTCCAGACGGTCAAGCATTTCCCATGCGCCGAGCAGATACATCACGCCGAGTGCACGGTCATACAGGCCATAGCCGGGGCGGCATTTTTCTCCCCACAAATGCCTGCCGTGGTCCGGCCGGATGTATCCGTCAAACCCGCAGTCGTGATACGCCTTTATAATATCCAGGATGCGCACGTCGCCGTCGCAGTCGCGATGCGACGCCTCGATAAAATCTCCATTTGCAAAATGCTTTACATTGCGGATATGCGCAAAGGCAATGCGGCTGCAGAAGCTGCGCACGATATCCGGCACGTCGTTTTCCGGGTTTGCTCCGAGCGAGCCTGAGCAAAGCGTCAGGCAGTTATATGGATCGTCCACCATGGAGAGGAAGCGCGCGATTGACGCCTTGTCCACCAGCAGGCGCGGCAGGCCGAAGATATCCCACGGCGGGTCGTCCTGGTGGATGGCAAGCTTGATATCGCATTCATGGCACGTCGGCATCAGCGCTTCGAGAAAATATTTGAGATTTTCCCAAAGCTTTTCCTTCGTGACAGGGGCATACTGCACAAACAGTTCCTGCAGCTTCGCCATGCGCTCCGGTTCCCAGCCGGGCATGGTATAGCCCTTCGCGCCTTCCAGAATATTGCGCGCCATCTCGGTAGGGTCGTCCACGATCCTGCCTTTTTCATAGAAAAGCGCCGTAGAGCCGTCGCCCACCGGATGGAACAGATCGGTTCGCGTCCAGTCGAAGATGGGCATGAAATTGTAGCACACGACCTTCACGCCCGCCTGCGCGAGATTTTTGAGTGTGATTTTATAATTTTCGATATACTGCTCGCGCGCGGGCGCACCGATCTTGATATCGTCGTGCACATTCACGCTCTCCACCACATCGATGTTGAACCCGTAGCTCTCGATATGCGCTTTGGCCGCCGCAATCTCCTCCGGTGTCCATACTTCCCCCGCCTGCTTGTCATGCAGCGCCCATACGATCCCGGCAACTCCCGGAATCTGCCGGATTTCCTCCAGCCCTACACTGTCGTTCCCTTCGCCGTACCATCTGAATGTCATTTGCATGGAATGTTGTCCATCCTTTCAAGCTCCAAATCGGCATGCTATCATTATAATGCATCATAATGCTCGCGGCGTCAAGTGTAAAGCTGTTTTGAGAGAAATAAGCCATACCGCAACAAATGAGAATAGCAATATCAGCAATATCCTTCATTTTTCTGTTTTTTATCAGGAGATTTTTCCAGCTAAAACGTATTCGTTATTTCAAACTCTTTAGATGTATTTAACGGAGCAGATTGGTCCTGATGCGCTATTTTTATGTATTTTAACTTATGCATATTGACAAATTGCACACATCCAAAAATTTTAAAGCACCAAATTTTTGTCAATATTTTTATGCAATTTCACACATTGACTTTTATGCACACGTTTACTATTATTGAATTACACCATCGTAATCGTTTGCGATAAATATTTTGTGCAATTTGATTCGACACTTTTATATAATCAGAAACGTGGTGAAAAGCATGTCCATTCTGGATCAGGCACTGCTCTCCATGCTCGACGAGCAAATCGCCTCCGGCAGTCTCACAAACGAAGAAGCAATGCGCTCCCTTCCTTCCCTGCACGTGCCTGTTGTCGACAACAGCTTGTGCACGGCATACAGCGCTGACTTGCTGCGCGCGGCGGTGTTCAACATCGAGCGCGGGCAACGCCTTCCGGAAATCCTGGCTTATCTCAAATACCACCCACTTCTGCGCGAGGCGGATGTGATCTTCGCAAACGAGCTCGATTACGGCATGTGCCGGACCGGTAATCGCGACATAACACGCGAAATCGCCGAGGCCACCGGTATGAACTATGCTTACGGCATTGAATTTATCGAGCTCAGCTCCGGCACCGGGCAGAACACGGAAAGTCTGCATGGAAATGCGATCTTTTCCCGCTTCCCGCTTGAAAACGTCAAGGTGATCCCGCTCCCGCTCGTCTTTGACTGGTACTTCTCTTCCCAGCACCGCATCGGCGCGCGCAGCGCCATTTTCTCCACCATCACAGTCTGCGGCAAAAAAGTCGGGCTGATATGCGTACACCTTGAAAACCGCACAACGCCCAAAAAGCGATGCGTTCAGTTTGCATCTCTTTCGCGCGAGATACATACGCATTTTGGCGATGAAATGCCGCTGCTCATTGGAGGGGATATGAACACAAACACGATCGACGGCGACAACGACGCAGAAATGGCCGCCCTTGCCCGCGCTCCGGCAGAACAGCAGCGGCGTTTGTGCCACACGCCAGCATATGAGCCGATGCTCGAACTTGCCGCGCAGATGGGTTTTTCCTATCGTTCCTGCAATCTCATGCGCAAGCACACCCGCCGCAAGCCCATGAAAGGTTCTGATCCCGTTCTCTTAAATCTCGATTGGTTTTTCGAGCGCGGCCTTACCTGCTCCTCCCCGCAGGTGGTGAACACCATTTTTCACACTGCGGCGCTCGACAATCCCCCACCTGACCTGCAGGGCTTTGAAGGAAGAGAGCTTTCCGACCACAACGCGGTGACCATAAGGTGCCGTCTATGACAAGGTGATGTTTATGATCAGTGCCGTCCTCTTCGACCTTGGCGGAACGCTGCATGTGCAGGACTATCCGCCCGAGAGCCGCATGGATTTTGTCGCCCGGCTCGATGCTTTTCTCAGAGACAGCGGTATCGTTCTCGATGTTTCGCCGGACGCGCTGTCGGAAGCTCTCAAATCAGGCGCCGCTGCATATAAAAGGTACAGTGAAGAGACAACGCGCGAGCTGCCCGCATACACCATATGGGCGGACTGGTATCTGAAAGCATTCGACTTTGACCGGACAAAGCTGTACGGAATCAGCGAGCGGCTGTGCTGCATGTACGACGGAGAGCGCGGCGTCTACACGCCCCGCCCGCATCTGGCCGAAACGCTGCGCGCGCTATCCCTGCGCGGACTGAAGCTCGGCGTTGTCAGCAACATTATCTCCCGCGGATATGTCTCCAGGGTGCTCGAGCAGTACGGCGTGCGCAGGTACCTGCCGTATATCCTCACCTCCGCCGCCTGCGGCGTGCGCAAGCCAAACCGTGAAATTTTTGACATTGCACTCGACGATTTGGCCGTCATCCCAGCCGAATGCGCTTATGTCGGCGACACGATTTCGCGCGACGTCATCGGCGCGCAAAACGCAGGGCTCGGCGCAATGATCCAGATCAAAAATCCCCGCATCGCACACAAGGATCTGAACTTTCAGGGTGACGGCTTCGATCCGGACTATCTGATCGACGATCTCTCGCAGATCGTTTCGATTATAGACTGCTGCAATGAAGAAGAGCCGTCCGACTGATCTCCAAAATTTTACAGGCAGGTGAATGGAAAATGAGTGCAACCTCCCCCACCCTGGCGCGGGGCGAATACTCCCGCGCGCGCCGCATCAAGAATGCGCTGAAAAGCGCGCTTACAAACCCGTACAACCTGATCGTCCTGATTTCACTGCTCTTCCTGACGTATCTGATCGTCGTACCGCTTGCGGATATGATCCGCACAACGTTCACCCTTTCTAAAACGGATGTCCGGCAGGTTGAAGGCGGAAGCGTAGGTCAGTTTACGCTTTACTACTGGAACCGCGTCCTCGCCTCCAACCTCTCGGCAAAGCTGCTGTATAAGCCGCTTTTAAACTCGCTGATGATCGGGGTTCTCGTATCCGTCATCAGCATCACACTCGGCTCGTGCGTGGCATGGCTTATCGTGCGTTCAGACATTCCCTTTAAACGTTTTTTCTCACTGGCGGTCATCCTCCCGTATATGCTCCCGTCGTGGTGCAAATCCTTCGCATGGCTGACCGTTTTTAAAAACGAACGCGTCGGCGGGTCGCAGGGTTTTCTGAACGCGATGGGCATCGTCACGCCAAACTGGATCGCATACGGACCGTTCGCAATCATCTGCGTGCTGTCGCTGCACTATTTTGCATATTCCTACCTGCTTGTTTCGGCCGCTCTCAGCTCGATCAACTCCGAGCTGGAAGAAATGGGGGAAATCGCCGGCGCAGGCAAGGGCCGCATCCTGCGGAAGATCACCATCCCCCTTGTTCTCCCCGCGATCCTTTCCTCCTTCATCCTGACCTTTTCCAAGGCGATCGGCACCTTTGGCGTACCGGCTTTTCTGGGCATGAAGATCGGCTATTACACCATCTCCACGCAGCTTTATAACCTCGTAAAGCAGCGCCAGACCAATACCGGCTTCACCATGAGCCTTGTTCTGATCGCCATCGCTTCGATCACTGTGTACTTAAACCAGCGCGCCATCGGCGTGCGCAAGAACTATACAACCATCGGCGGCAAGGGCGGGCGCTCGACACCGATCCCCCTCGGCAAATGGAAGTGGCCGCTGGTGGCGTTTCTCATCGTCTTTATTCTCATATCCGTGGTGCTGCCGCTGGGCATCCTGCTCCTGCAGACGTTTATGCTGCGCTCAGGCACCTACTCGCTGGAGAACTTCTCCCTCCATTACTGGATCGGTCAGGGCCGGGTGGATGTCAACGCGGGCGAACCGGGCGTGTTCCGCACTCCCCAGTTCTGGAAATACGTCGGCAACACGATGAAGCTTGTCGTCTTTACCTCTCTTATGGCGACCTTCCTCGGGCAGGTGATCGGCTATATCTGCGCGCGCGGCCGCGCGAAAAGGTCCGGCCGGCTCGTCGAGCAGCTCACCTTTATTCCGTACCTCATTCCCTCGATCGCGTTTGGCGCAATTTATCTGTCCATGTTCTCCAACGCGAAATCGGCCATCTTTTTCGGCAAATTTCAAATCACGTTCGTTCCTGCTTTGTATGGCACATTTTTCCTGCTAATCCTCATCAGCGCCGTCAAAAACCTCCCCTTCTCGGTGCGCGCCGGTACGTCAAACATGCTGCAGATCGGCGCCGAGCTGGAAGAGGCGGCGCAGATCGAAGGGGCCGGATTTTTCCGCCGCTTCGGGCGCGTTGTCCTCCCGCTCTCCAAAGCGGGCTTCATGTCCGGCTTCATGCTGATTTTTATCAATATTATGAAGGAGCTCGACCTCATTGTCGTCCTCATGACTCCATCGCAGCAGACGCTGCCGTACATGGCGTACTCCTACCAGTCGCAGGGATTTGACCAGCTGTCAAACGTCGTTGCGGTGATCATTTTCGCCATCGTGCTTGTCGTCTACATTCTGGCAACGAAGCTGACGCACGCAGACCTTGCAAAAGGAATTGGAGGTTAAAAAATGAGCAGAATCGAACTGAAACATATCGACAAATTTTACGGAAAGAACCATGTGCTGAAAGACCTCGATCTCACGATCGAAGACGGTGAATTCATGACACTGCTCGGCCCCTCCGGCTGCGGCAAGACGACGACGCTGCGCGTCGTCGCGGGCCTTGAAAACCCGCAGAGCGGCACAATCACCATGGATGGACGCGAGGTCGTCAACGCCAACGAGCTTTTTTACGAAGCGCCCTCCAAGCGCGGCCTGAACCTGGTC
>CAKTWY010000060.1 GCA_934630445.1 uncultured Eubacteriales bacterium | reverse complement strand
TAATAAAAAATAGCCGCAGGCTATTTATTATACGCATGTGCGTCGGTTGTCCGTAAGGGCGAGACGCATGCGAATGAAATCGGAGTTTTTTATTGCGGAGCAATAAAAAATAGCCGCAGGCTATTTTTTTATACGCATGTGCGCCGGTTGCCCGTAAGGGCGAGACGCACGCAAATGAAATCGGAGTTTTTTATTGCGGAGCAATAAAAAATAGCCTACGGCCGTTTTTAGAAACAGTTGCACCGCTGCACCGGTGGCCCGCCTGGTGCGCTGGCGCGAATGAGATCCGGTTTTCTTACTCGGCAGTGAACATACAGCAGCGGTTGAACTGCGTATTTTTGCATGATGTCTGCATCAATACGGCTATGGCGACACGGCAAAGACGAGGCATAAGGGCCTGTTTTATGACAGGGGGACAAGGACAGCAGATGAATCTGACGATTGGAATTGATATCGGATCTACAACAGTCAAAGTGATTGTGATAGAAAATAATGATATTTTATTTAAACACTATGAGCGCCATTTTTCGCAGGTACGTGAAAAAACAGCCGAGGTTCTTGCCCAGGCGGCGCAGGTCGTGGGTGATCGTCCGTTTCGCACGGCGATTTCGGGGTCTGCGGGCTTTGGCCTTGCAAAGCGGATCGACGTTGATTTTATCCAAGAGGTGTTCGCCACCGGTGAAGCCGTGAAAAAAAGCTATCCGGATACGGATGTGGTGATTGAACTCGGCGGGGAAGACGCAAAAATTCTGTTTCTGACCGGAGGCGTGGAGGAACGTATGAACGGCACCTGTGCCGGCGGAACTGGTGCGTTCATCGATCAGATGTCCACGCTGCTGAACGTAACGCCGGACGAGCTGGACCGTCTGAGCATGGACCATCAGACGATCTATCCCATCGCCTCCAGATGCGGTGTGTTTGCAAAGAGCGATATTCAGCCGCTTTTGAATCAGGGCGCGCGGCATGAAGATATCGCTGCGAGCATTTATCAGGCTGTTGTGGACCAAACCATCACAGGGCTTGCGCAGGGCCGCTCCATTCGTGGAAAAGTTGTGTTTCTCGGCGGGCCGCTCTATTTTTCAAAAGGGCTTCAGCAGCGCTTTGTTGAGACGCTGGGTCTCGATCAGGAGCATGCCATCTTCCCGGATCTGGGGCAGTTTGCGGTTGCGATTGGCTCGGCCATGTATGCGGATAAAAACAGCGATCTTTTTACTATGGATGAGCTGCTGCGCCGCGTCCAAAGAGCAACGGATACCGCGGACACAGGAAAGTACCTAAAACCTCTTTTTGAAGACCAGGCGGAATACGACGCCTTTCAGGCGCGCCATGCTTCGGCGACGATTGCTTCCAAACCAATTTCGTCATACCAGGGCGATGCATATCTTGGTATTGACTGCGGCAGTACGACGACAAAGCTCGTTTTGATCAGCGAAGCGAATGAGATTCTGTATCAGTTCTATCATTCCAATCAGGGTAATCCTGTTGATATTGTGCGTGCGCAGCTTTTGGAGCTGTACAAAGCATGCGGTGATCGCATCACGATCCGTGGAAGCGCCGTCACTGGGTACGGGGAAGATTTGATCAAGGCGGCGTTCACGCTGGACGCCGGTCTTGTTGAAACGATGGCTCACCTGAAGGCAGCGCAGCTGTTTTGTCCGCAGGTCGATTTTATTCTCGATATTGGCGGCCAGGATATCAAGTGCTTTAAGATCAAAAACAGTTCCATCGACAGTATTATGTTAAATGAAGCCTGCTCTTCGGGCTGCGGCTCATTTATTGAGACGTTCGCCAGATCACTCGGTTATTCGATCGCCGATTTTGCAAAGCTTGGGCTCTTTGCGCGTCTGCCGGTTGACCTTGGTTCGCGCTGCACGGTATTTATGAACTCGTCCGTCAAGCAGGCGCAGAAGGACGGCGCACTGGTTGAAGATATTTCAGCCGGCCTTTCCATGAGCGTTGTCAAGAATGCAATCTATAAAGTAATCCGTGCCCATTCCGCAGCGGAACTGGGGGAGCACATCGTGGTACAGGGCGGTACATTTCTAAATGACGCTGTACTCCGCAGTTTTGAGCGCGAGCTGGGACACGACGTGATTCGTCCGGCGATTGCGGGGCTTATGGGCGCATATGGGGCAGCGCTTTACGCAAAAAGCCTGCGCTTGGATAAAAGCAGCCTCATGCCGCTTGAAAAGGTAGAAGGCTTTACACACATTTCCAAATCTGCCACATGCGGACTTTGCGCCAATAAATGCAACCTTACGGTGAACCTTTTTGACGCAGGTCGCAAATTTATATCTGGGAACCGTTGTGAGCGTCCGCTTGGACGGCAGAAGGCTCAGGAGCTTCCGAACATCTATGCTTTTAAGCGCCGCCGCATCCAGTCGCTCGAATCGAAACCGGGCCCAAGGGGAAAGATCGGTATTCCGCTTGGACTCAATATGTTTGAAAACATTGGTTTCTGGCATGCTTTTTTAACGGAGCTTGGCTTTGAAGTTGTTCTGTCGGATATGTCCTCTCGCGAGCTCTATACCAAGGGCCGTTGTACGATCCCGTCAGACACGGCGTGCTATCCGGCAAAACTGATGCACGGGCATATTATGGACCTGCTCGAAAAGGGGATCGATAAGATCTTTTATCCGTGCCTGTCCTATAATTTTGACGAGCACAAGGGCGACAATCACTTCAACTGCCCTGTAGTTGCATATTATCCGGAGCTTTTGATGGCGAATATGGAGGTTTTGAATGAGGACAATTTCCTGTATCCGTTTTTTGGCCTCCACCGCAGGCAGCATTTTGTCAAGAGTGCGTACCGGTATTTCTCCGGGCGTTTTGCAGATATCACGCGCGAAGAGATTCGACGTGCCGCCGATTGTGCATATGCAGCATATGACCGCTGGCAGGAGGAGGTGCGCGACGAAGGAAAGCGCGCACTCGCGTATGCCAGGGCGCACGGACTTAAGACCGTCATTCTTGCGGGGCGGCCTTACCATATTGACAGCGAGATCAACCATGGCATCGACACGCTGATCGGTTCCTTTGGGATCGTCGTCATTTCGGAGGATTGTGTGGCGGATCTTGTTGCACCGCAGCAGGTACAGGTGCTGAACCAGTGGACCTACCATGCCCGTCTTTACAATGCGGCAAAATATGCTACGATGCACGATGATGTTGAGCTTGTGCAGCTTGTCAGTTTCGGCTGTGGCCTCGATGCCATTACCACCGACGAGGTGCGCGAAATTCTGGAGGGTAGCGGAAAGCTATACACCCAGCTTAAAATTGATGAGATCAGCAACCTTGGCGCGGTGCGCATCCGCATCCGCAGTCTGCTTGCCGCTATGGAAGAGCGGTCTGCGCAGCGTGCTGAGCAGGCCGACGTCTGATGTGCATCTGTCGTAGGTAAGGCGCCGCGTTTTATATGGATTTGTTCAACGGACATCATTTAGAAAAGGGAAATGATATGCAGGAAGAATCTCGCGCCGAGCGCGTATTGTTTACACCGGAGATGAAAAAAACGCATACGATCCTCGCACCAACGATGCTGCCCATCCACTTCAGCTTTCTGGTCAATATCCTCAGGCAGGACGGATATAAAGTCGACCTTTTACAGAACCAGGGAAGGGGCGTTGTAAACGAGGGCCTGAAAAACGTGCATAACGACACGTGCTATCCGGCCCTGCTTGTAATTGGGCAGATGATCGATGCGCTCGAGAGCGGTCTGTATGATCCGCATAAGGTCGCGTTTCTCATCACACAGACGGGCGGCGGCTGCCGCGCGTCCAATTATATTTTTTTGCTGCGCAAGGCGCTCAAAAAAAGCGGATACGGTTATGTGCCCGTTATTTCGCTCAACATGGCAGGGCTTGAGAGCAATCCCGGTTTTAAGATCACACTGCCGATGCTCATCAAGATGGTCTATGCAGTCGTACTCGGCGACCTTATCATGCTCCTCGCAAATCAGTGCAGGCCATATGAGCGCACGCAGGGGGAGACGGAGCGTACGATCGCACGCCTGATCGATGAGATCATGGACGACTTTGCCAACAAGAACTATATTTCCTACCGGACGGTCAGAAAAAGATACCAGTCGGTGCTTGCGGCTTTTGCCGCGATCGATTGTGCGCCGCGCAACAAAGTGAAGGTCGGCGTTGTCGGCGAGATTTACGTCAAATATTCGCCGCTGGGAAACAACAATCTCGAACAGTTCCTGCTTTCAGAAGGCGCGGAGGCGGTCGTGCCCGGTCTGCTTGATTTTTGCATGTATTGCCTTTATAACGGCATCGAAGACAATAAGCTGTATGGCGGGAACTTCAAGGGGAGCATTTTTTCACGCCTTGGGCTTCGTTTTCTCGAAAACAAGCAGCGTGACATTATTAAGGTCATCCGGGCGCAGGGCGTTTTTGCACCGCCGTCGCTTTTTACCAAAACACGCGAATCGGCCAGGGAATACATCAATCTCGGCGTCAAGATGGGTGAGGGATGGCTTCTCACGGCGGAAATGGTAGAGCTGATCGAAGCAGGCGTGAACAACATCGTCTGCACGCAGCCGTTCGGCTGTCTGCCCAATCATATTGTCGGTAAAGGCATGATGCGTGCCATCAAGGAGAAGAATCCGCAGGCCAATATCGTAGCTGTCGACTACGACCCGGGCGCCAGCGAGGTCAATCAGCAGAACCGGATCAAACTCATGCTTGCAAATGCGCAGATGGCTGCGGAGGAAAATGCTTCGCAGCAGGAAGAGCGGGAGGCGTGTCTGTTATGATAGAAGTATGCCGGTGGTTTCTGGTTTTTGTTCTGTACAGTTTTCTTGGTTGGCTGTGCGAGACGATTTTTTGCTCCGTACCCGCAAGAAAATTTGTAAACCGCGGCATGCTGATGGGACCGTTCTGCCCGATCTATGGCTTTGGTGCTCTTCTGGTGATTGCACTGCTCATGCCTGTGGCAGATACGCTTTGGCTTTTATATATTTGCGGTGTGCTGGTCACAAGCGTGCTTGAATATCTCGTTGGCTTTGGCCTGGAGAGACTATTTCACATGAAATGGTGGGACTACTCCGATCATAAACTGCAGCTGCACGGCAGAGTATGTCTGACAAATTCGCTTCTGTTTGGCCTTCTTGTGGTGGTGGTGATGCGCTTCGTCCATCCATTTGTGTGGCGCATGGTCAGCGGCATCGCTGTTTCGGTCCTGCCATGGCTGTCGCTGGCCGTGTATACTTACTTTGTAGCCGACACCGTCATCACCGTACACAGCATTCTTCAGCTCAACGGAAAGCTTCAGCAGATGCATGATATCGTCGAAGAGCTGAAGGCGAAGAGCATTGAATACAAGGATGTTTTGCAGCAGAATATCGGCGGACAGGTCGACCGGATTTTTGCAATGCGTCCGGAGGAGTGGGTCGCAGCGGGGCAGGTGCGCGCTGCGATGCTGCTGGAACGCATGAAAGAGCTGGAGAGCGTAAATAAGCCGCTGCACAACCGGATTCTGCATGCATTTCCGCATATGCGCTCGACGCGGTACCAGTCTGCGCTTTCGCAGTTGAAGGGCGCGATTGAGGCGCGTAAAAAGAGGAAAAAACAGGATTGACAACGCCCTGCAAAGCAGGTATGATTAGGACAGAAAATTGAATACTCGGAAGATGAATCTGGGAGAGAACGCTTTGTGCGGCGCCGAAGGGGATGCAGAAACTCTCAGGCAAAAGGACCGGATTCGGACGAAACTCTGGAAAGCAATGATGCACCGAAGAAGCAACCCTGCCCGTGCGGGGGAATCTTTCAGGTTATGGACAGAGGCACAGGTTTTATTTCCCTGTGCCTCTGTTTTTTATTGCTCTGCAGACCCATTTTATTGTGTGAAAGAGCTGTATTCCCCCGCGGGGGGTATCCGTGCATGCGTATAAAACGGCTGCAGGATGCTGTTTTGCTGCAGGCTGTTTTTTATGATACAGATTATCAGGAAAGAGTGATGAACATGGAACAAAAGACCCCGCTTTACGACTGTCATGTGAAGGCCGGCGGAAAGATCGTACCGTTTGCCGGTTATTTGCTGCCCGTGCAGTATGAGACCGGCGTGATCGCGGAGCACATGGCTGTACGCACCAAATGCGGCCTGTTCGACGTATCGCATATGGGAGAGGTGACTTTCCGGGGCCCGGATGCACTGAACAATCTGCAGATGCTCCTGACAAACGATTTTTCAGGTATGGCGGTGGGCCAGGTGCGCTATAGCCCCATGTGCAACGAGGAGGGCGGCATTGTTGACGACCTGATCGTTTACCGCATGGGCGAGGAGAGCTACATGGTCGTGGTGAATGCAGCCAACCGCGAAAAGGACGTCGCGTGGATGCGCGCGCATCTGACGGGCGATGTCACCTTCGAGGATATTTCAGACACGGTTGCACAGCTTGCCCTGCAGGGGCCGTGTGCGGAGACGATCCTCTCTTCGCTTGCACGGAAGGAAGAGATCCCCTTTAAGTACTACACCTACTGCAGCGATGTCATGGTGGGGGGCGTCAGATGCATCGTTTCGCGCACGGGATATACCGGTGAGGACGGCTTTGAGCTGTACTGCGCGGCAAAAGACGCCGAGGCGCTTTGGAATACGCTGCTGCACGCTGGCGCGGAAGAAGGGCTGATCCCCTGTGGGCTGGGGGCGCGCGACACGCTGCGCCTGGAGGCTGCTATGCCGCTTTACGGCCATGAGATGGATGACGCGGTGTCTCCGCTGGAGACGGGGCTGGGATTTGCTGTTAAGATGGGCAAAGAGGCATTCATCGGGAAAGACGCCATCCAGCGGCGTGGAAAGCCGCAGGTCAAGCGCGTCGGTCTCGAGGTCACGGGCCGGGGCATCGCGCGGGAGCATCAGGACGTCTTTTTCGAGGGGGAAAAGATCGGGCATACCACATCCGGCACATACTGTCCTTATCTTGAAAAACCGCTTGCAATGGCGCTGATCGATGCCGGACGCGCCGAAGCGGGAACAGAGGTCGCGATCGATATCCGCGGCAGGAAAGTGGCGGCAAAGGTCGTCGCGCTGCCGTTTTATAAAATTTCGCACAACAAATAAGGGGAGGAAAAGAACATGAATACACCGAAGGAGCTTCTTTATACCAAATCGCACGAATGGGTACTGTTTACAGAGGATGGATGCGCGAAGATCGGCCTGACGGATTATGCGCAGTCCGCGCTTGGAGATCTTGTATTTGTCAATCTGCCGCAGGAGGGCGACAGCCTTACGAAAGAGGAATCGTTTGCCGACGTGGAATCCGTCAAGGCCGTGTCGGACGTCTTCAGCCCTGTTACGGGCGTGGTTGTGAAAGTAAACGAGGCGCTTTTGGACGCGCCGGAGACGATCAACCAATCGCCCTATGAAGCATGGCTGATCGAGGCCGGCGACATCACCGACAAGGAAGAGCTGCTGTCCGCCGAAGACTATGAAAAAGTCGTGGCGCAAGAGCAGTAAAGCGGAGGAAGCGATATTATGGGATCTTATGTGCCGCATACAGCGGCTGAGCGCGAAGAGATGCTTCGCACGATCGGACTTGAGACGATCGATGAGCTGTACGCCGACGTTCCGCCGGAGGTAAAGCTCGCCTCTCTCGACTTGCCGGAGGGGCTTTCCGAGCTGCAGGTCGCGCGGGAGATGGAATCACTCGCGCAGAAAAACAAAGTTTACCGCACGATTTTCCGCGGCGCAGGGGCTTACCGGCATTATATCCCGGCAGCGGTACGCGCAATTGCTTCAAAAGAAGAATTCGTGACCGCGTATACGCCCTACCAGGCTGAAATCAGCCAGGGGATTCTTCAGGCAATTTTTGAATATCAGACGATGATCTGCGAGCTGACGGGCATGGCGGTGTCGAACGCGTCGGTATATGACGGCGCGGCAGCCGCGGCGGAAGCGGTCGCGATGTGTGTTGAGCGCGCGCGGACGGTCGCGCTCATATCGGCAAGCGCGCATCCGGATGTGCTGCGTACGATCAAAACCTATTGCTGCGGCGCCGGAACAGAAGTGATCGTTATCCCGGAAAAGAACGGAACGACGGATCTGGACGCGCTGCGCGCTGCGCTCTCGGAGAAAAGTGCATGCGTATACATCGCGCAGCCAAATTATTACGGCCTTTTAGAGGATGCGGAAAGCGCGGCAAAGCTTGCGCACGAGGCAGGGGCGAAGCTGATCATGGGTGTGAACCCCATCGCGCAGGCAGTCCTTAAGACGCCGGCAGAATACGGCGCGGATATCGCTGTCGGCGAAGGGCAGCCGCTTGGCCTTCCGCTCTCTTTCGGCGGGCCGTATCTCGGCTTTATGGCGTGCACGGAGAAGCTGATGCGCCGTCTTCCCGGCAGAATTGTCGGCGAGACGGTCGATCACGACGGCAGGCGTGCGTTTGTTTTGACGCTGCAGGCGCGCGAGCAGCACATCCGGCGCGAAAAAGCCTCGAGCAATATCTGCTCAAACGAGGCGCTCTGCGCTTTTACAGCGTCGGTTTATATGGCTGTGATGGGTCCGGACGGAATGGCTGAGGCAGCGCATCAGTGCTTTGACAAGGCGCACGATCTGGCTGAAAAGCTCTGTGCGGTTCCGGGCTTTGCGATGAAATATAAAGGCGCGTTTTTCCATGAATTTGTCACAACGTATGCAGGAGACAGTGAAGCGCTGATGGCGGCGCTTGACCGGCACGGCATTCTCGGCGGGTATCCGCTGGGCGGCGGCGATATTTTATGGTGCGCTACGGAAATGAACACGCGCGAAGAGATCGACGAGCTTGTTTCGCTCATCCGGGAGGTGTGCCTGAAATGAAACTGATTTTTGAAGAAAGTGTCAAAGGACACGGACAGACGGTTCTTCCGGAATGCGATGTTCCGCGCCGCGAGATCGCGCGGGAACATCTGCGCGCGGCGCCCGCACATTTGCCGGAACTTTCTGAAAACGACTTGAGCCGCCATTATACGCGTCTGATGAAGCGCACGTTCGGTGTGAACGACGGCTTTTATCCTTTGGGGTCGTGCACGATGAAATATAACCCCAAGGTAAACGAAGCCGCCGCCGCACAGGATGGTTTTTTAAAGATCCATCCGCTGCAGCCGGACGAAACAGTGCAGGGCTGTCTTGAGGTGCTTGCCCGGGCGGAACAGTATCTGTGCGAGATCACCGGAATGGATGCGATGACCTTCCAGCCCGCCGCCGGCGCGCACGGCGAATTTACAGGCATGCTGCTGATCAAAGCGTACCACGCCTCGCGCGGCGATGAGAAGCGCACGAAGATCATTGTGCCGGATTCCGCGCACGGCACAAACCCGGCCAGTGCGTCGATGGCGGGGTTCACGATCGTGAACATCCCCTCGCGGGAGGATGGCTGCGTCGACCTGGAAAAGCTGAAAGCCGCCGTGGGCGATGATACGGCGGGCCTGATGCTGACAAACCCGAACACAGTCGGCCTGTTTGATAAAAACATTCTTGACATCACGCGCATCGTGCATGAGGCGGGCGGTCTGTGCTACTATGACGGGGCAAACCTGAACGCCGTCATGGGCGTTGTGCGCCCGGGCGACATGGGCTTTGACGTGATCCACCTGAATCTGCACAAGACCTTTTCGACGCCGCACGGCGGCGGCGGACCGGGGAGCGGACCGTGCGGCTGCAAGGCAATACTGGAACCCTTCCTCCCGTCGCCGCGGGTGGAGAAGACGGAATCAGGCTACCGGATGCGCCGCGACGAGGAACAGAGCATCGGGAGCGTACGCTCGTTTTACGGCAATTTTGCCGTTGTGGTGCGCGCGCTCGCCTATATTCTGACGCTGGGACGGGCCGGTATTCCCGACGCTGCAAAATGTGCGGTCCTCAACGCGAACTATCTGATGAGCCGTTTGAAGGGCGCGTATGAGATGGCGTATGACAGGACCTGCATGCACGAATTTGTGATGACGCTCGAGGGCCTGAAGCACGACAAGGGCGTGTCCGCAATGGACGTGGCAAAAGCGCTCCTGGACCGCGGGCATCATCCGCCGACGATGTATTTCCCGCTGATCGTACACGAGGCGCTGATGGTCGAGCCGACGGAGACAGAGTCAAAGGCGACGCTTGACGAGGCGGCGCAGGCATATCTGGAGATCTATCATGAGGCGATCAAGAACCCGGAGGCGGTGTGCGCTTCGCCGAAACATACGGTGATCTCCCGCCCGGACGAAGTGCGCGCCGCGCGTACGCCGCGGGTGCGCTATCGCTTCGAGGAAGCGAAATGATCCGAAGGCTTTCATTTTATGAGTCGGATAGATTCCTGCCCTACCGCAATCAGGCGATGGAGGAATATCTGCTGGATCATGTGGCGGAAGACGAGTGCATCCTCTATCTCTGGCAGAACCAAAAAACGGTCGTGATCGGGCAGAACCAGAACGCCTGGAAAGAACTGAAGGTACAAAAGCTGGAAGCGGACGGCGGGCATCTTGCCCGCCGCCTTTCCGGCGGTGGAGCGGTATTCCACGATCTGGGGAACCTGAATTTCACATTTCTTGCGCATGAGGAGAACTACGACGTCGACCGGCAGCTCGGCGTGATCCTGCGCGCCTGTCAAAGCCTCGGTATCCAGGCGGAGAAGACGGGCAGAAATGATGTTACGATGGACGGGCGGAAATTTTCCGGCAACGCATTTTATCAGCGCGGCGCGCGGCGGTATCACCACGGCACGCTGATGATCTGCGTGGACTTTGCGCTCCTCTCGGAGTATCTGACGGTTCCGGATCAAAAGCTCAAGGCAAAAGGCGTGCAGTCGGTCAAGTCGCGTGTGTCGAACCTTTCGGCGTTCTGCCCGCAGCTCACCATTGCGCAGATGAAGGAAGCGCTGTATGACGCTTTTGGGGAGACATATGGGATCATGCCTTTGCGCGCGACACTTCCTGCGTGTGCGCAAACGGAGCTTGCCGCGCTGACGGAACACTACGCTTCGTGGGAATGGCGCGCAGGGCGTACGATTCCGTTTGAATACGAGGTGTCGGAGCGCTTTTCATGGGGCGACATCACGCTGCGTTTCCATGTGGAGAGGGGATATGCAGCGCAGGTGCAGGCTTTTTCAGATGCGATGCAGCCAGATTTTGTCCTGGGTATTCCTCGGGCACTGGAAAGGTGCAGATTTGCCTCGCGTGATCTGGCAGACGCGATTTTGACGCTGCGCGGATCTTATGCGCGTGCCGAGGCGGAAATTTCGGATATTGCCGCGCTGGTTCGCCGACAAAACTTTTGAAAGCGGGAACATAAGTATGGAAAAGTATGATATAATTGTTATCGGTGCAGGACCCGCAGGATATATTGCCGCGCTCAAGGCCGCCGGTTTTGGTAAAAAGACTGCGGTGGTTGAGATGGATCAACTGGGCGGCACATGTCTGAACCGCGGCTGCGTGCCGACCAAATCGCTTCTGCACAGCGCAGAGATATTCCGTCAGGCAAAAGAAGGGGAGCGCTTCGGCGTGATGTGCCCGGATGTGCAGCTGGACGCGGGGCGGATGTACGCTCGCCGCGACGAGGTCGTCTCCACGCTGCGCGCGGGGATCGCGCGCCTGTTCCAAAGCAGTAAGATTGCACTATACCATGGCCGCGCCGTTGTGGGGGTGGAAAATACCGTCCTGGTCGAACGGGACGGGGAAACGACACAGCTGTGCGCCGAAAATATGATACTTGCGACTGGCTCTTCTCCTGCGATACCGCCGATCGAAGGGGCCGGGCTTCCGGGCGTGGTGACAAGCGATGATCTCCTGACCGGAGAGGCGCCGGTTTACCGTTCACTCGTGATCATCGGCGGCGGGGTCATTGGTGCGGAATTTGCAGCGTTTTATACGACTCTGGGATGCAGGGTGGTCATCATTGAGGCGCTGGAGCGTATCCTGCCCACAATGGACCGGGAGCTGTCGCAGGGCCTTGCCATGAATTTAAAAAAGCGCGGAGCAGAGATCCATACCGGATCGGTAGTGAAACGGCTCAGCCGGTCGGACGAGGGCCTGAAGTGCACGTTTGAAGAGAAGGGTGTGGAGCGCAGCGCTTCGGCCGAGGCAGTACTGATCGCCACCGGGCGGCGTGCGAATACGCAGGGGCTGTTTGCGCAGGGTCTTTCGGTGGAAATGCAGCGCGGGATGATCGTGACGGACGCGCATTTTATGACGAGTGTACCGGGCATATACGCAGTTGGGGATATCACGCGCGGCGCGGCGCTCGCGCATGTGGCGAGCGCCCAGGGTACGGTTGCCGCAGAGCATATTGCCGGGCGCTGCCCGAGCATCGACCTTGAAACGGTGCCTTCGTGCGTCTATACATCGCCTGAGATCGCCTCTGTGGGGCTGACGGCGGATGAGGCGCGCGCGGCGGGGCGCGCGGTCAAGACGGGTAAGGCGCTCATGTCAGCAAACGGAAAATCCGTCATTTCAGGCGCGGAGCGGGGCATCATCAAACTTGTGTTTGACGCGCAGAGTGAAGAGCTGCTGGGCGCGCAGCTGATGTGCGAGCGCGCGACAGATATGATCGACGTATTTTCCACGGCAATCGTGGCGAAACTGAAAAAAGAAGAATTGCTGCGCGTCATTCATCCGCATCCGACCTATTGTGAAGCGGTGGCGGATGCGCTCGCGGCCATAAAATAGCGTCTGCCGGCCTCCTTGACGGAGATCCGGCAGCGCGGCTGTAAAACGGCGCCGGAAAACGACTGAGAGGAGAATAAAGATGGAAAACGCGGCGGAGAAAAACGCACAGCGCTATTTGGGTTTTGCGGGGATGTACGATGATGTCAGGCCGGAATGCCCGCAGTTCGTGGTGGACTGCCTGACCAATTATCTCGGGAGGCGGCCGCGCCGCGTCGTCGATTTTGGATGCGGCACGGGCCTGTCCACGCGGATTTGGAGCAGTTTCAGCGATGAAGTGATCGGAATTGAGCCGAATGAGGACATGCGTTCGCTTGCGATACAAAATGCGAAGGGGCTTGAGAATATAAGCTTTCTGCAGGCATTCGCGGCGCATACCGGGCTTGAAGCGGGCAGCGCCGATATCGTGACATGTGCGCAGTCGTTTCACTGGATGGAGCCGAAGGCGACGCTGGAGGAGGCAGCCAGGCTTCTGCCTGAGGGCGGGATCTTCGCCGCATATGACTGCGACTGGCCGCCCGTATGTAAGTGGGAGGCCGAATGGGAATACAGGAAGCTGTTCCGCGTAGTGCGCGCCGTGCAGGCTGAGAATGAGAAGTTTCAGGGCGGGTATGTGCGCTGGGATAAAAACGCACACATGGATCAAATCAAGGCGTGCGGTTATTTCACCTATACGCGGGAAATTGTCTTT
>CAKTWY010000059.1 GCA_934630445.1 uncultured Eubacteriales bacterium | reverse complement strand
CGTTCGGCGCAAAGCGCCGGGCGCACATGCTGAGTCGCAGCAGATGTCGACCGGCCGCACACGCGTGCGAGGCGTGACTGAGCGGAAGGAAGCCCGTTAGGGCGACGCGCCGCGACCTTCTCGACGAGTGGGTAAGTCGCTGACACTCAGGATGACAGTATGGGAGAATTCCTTCAGACGCTACGCCCAGTTCTTCCATATTTCCGGATGATACCCTACGGTCGCCTGGCGGCCGTTGCGCACGATGGGCGTTTTCAGCAGCTTCGGGTTTTCGAGCAGCTTTTCTATCTTGTCCTCCTCGTAGGCAAGATACGACAAAATCGCCGCGTCGGGATGCTCCGCATCCACCATCGCTTCAAGACCGCCGAGTGCAGCGCGCACGGCATTCAGCTCGCCTCGGCTCATGCCGAATTTGGCGACGTCGATGGACTGCACCTTGACGCGCCGCTCTTTAAAATAGCGCTCGGCCTTTTTTGTATCGAAGCACTTCGACTTTCCAAAGATCTGGATGTTCACAGGCGCCCCCCTTTACTTTCCTATCCTAGAATAGCGGATGCGTGCGAAAAATGCAACCATCTCACCGACCCATATAACGAAAAAACCGGCACAGCCAGTGGCTGTACCGGTTTTTTAATCAACGCCTGTTAGCCGATGATGGCAAGCAGGACAAAGTTCAGGATAAACAGGCCCGTCGCAACCCAGAGGATGGGATGGATCTCGCTGGCCTTTTTCTTAACGATCTTGACCAGGCAGTAGAAGATAAAGCCGGCCGCAATACCGTAAGAAATGCTGTAGCACAGCGACATAAACACGCCCGCAAAGAAAGCGGGAACCGCCTCGTCGAACTCCGTCCACTTGATCTCGGCAAAGGAGGAGAGCATCATAACGCCGACAACGATGAGCGCCGGAGCCGTCGCAGCGGACGGAATGGCGCTGACAAACGTCGCAAGGAAGGCGCTGAGCGCAAAGCAGATCGCAACGACAACGCTCGTAAGGCCCGTGCGGCCGCCCGCGCCGATACCGGCGGCGCTTTCAACATAAGTTGTGGTGTTCGAGGTGCCGAAGATCGCGCCGATCGAGGTCGCGGTCGCGTCGGCAAAGAGCGCTTTGTCCATCTTGGACTTAAAGCCTGCGCTCTTATCCATCGCCAGCTCGTCTTCTTCGCTGAAGATGCCGCTGCGGCGGCCCGTGCCGATGAACGTGCCGATCGTATCAAACGTATCGGAAAGGCTGAAGGCGAAAATCGTGATCAGGACAAGGGGAATCTTCGCCGCATCAGCGAAGAGGGAAGGGATGCCCGCAGAGGTGAAAATCGCACCGAACGTGGTTGGCAGCGCGGCGCACGCCTCGCTGAAGCTGACAGCCTCCGCCGCGACGGTAACGCCCATGGGGATGCCGATCAGCGCGGTGGCGATGATGCTGATGAGGATCGCGCCCTTTACCTTAAGGACAAGCAGAACGACCGTCAGCACAAGGCCGATGAGGAACAGCCAGAACACCGGCTGGTTGAGTGTGGAGAGCGCGGGTACGCCGGCGCCAAAATTGATAATGCCCACATTCAGCAGGCCGATATATGCAACAAACACGCCGATACCGCCGCCGATGGCGTTCTGAAGGCTGTGCGGGATAGCCTTGATGATGTATTTACGGATTTTCGTAACCGTAATGATGATGTTCAGAAGGCCGCAGATGAAGACCATGGACAGCGCCTGCTGCCAGGTAAAGCCAAGGCCGAAGCATACCGTATAGACAAAAAACGCGTTTAAGCCCATACCCGGCGCCTGCGCGTAAGGTACGTTTGCAACAAGGCCCATCACAAGCGTGCCGATGATGGATGCGATGATCGTCGCAAGGAAGACCGCCCCCCACTCCATGCCTGCCTGGCTCAGAATGCTGGGGTTGACGGCGATGATGTAGGCCATGGCGAAGAATGTGGTAATGCCCGCCATGATCTCAGTTGAAACTTTGGTGCCGTTTTCTTTGAGCTTGAAAAACTTTTCCATTTCCTAAGATCCCTTCCCTTTCATTTACTCGGTTGCAGCTTTGAAGGCGCGCGCTGTGTTCGCCCGGCGACACACCCTCTCAAAAACAAACCATTGCTATTATATAAAATCTGTCAAAAAAATACAAGATGTTTCTTTGCTTTTTCCAGCCGGTTCTGCTGTTTTTCGAACAATCTGTGCGCAGCGCGCATCTGTGCTCCGCTTTTTGAAAGCGTATGCCCCGCCGGCGCGCACAAAAAAGACGCGCTTTTCAACAAGCGCGTCTTTTGTACCGATATCACAGCAAGTCGATTCTTCTGTTTTCCCGCGAGGAGCGATAGACGGCAAGGACGATCTCCAGCGCTGCGCGCCCGTCCGCGGCATCAATATACGGCCGCTCGCCGGCACGGATACTCCGATAGAAATCCTCGATCTGCAGCTTGTGGAAATTGCCCCAGTACGTCTCTCCGCTGTACCCCTCAGCAGCTTTCTCAGGCGCAACGACGTATTCTTTCTGCCCGGCAAGGCTGATATAGGCATGATCGCCCACCAGGCGCAGCGTACCGCGCTCGCCCGTGATTTCAAACTGGATGGGCGCATTGTGGGTGTTGTAGTTGCAGGCGAAGAGCGAATAGCGCACGCCGTTTTCAAACTCGATGACGGCGTCGGCCACGTCCTCGACCTCGATCATGCTGAGCACACGGTGATCATAGTGCCCATGCACGGATTTGACGCGCGAACCGACCAGCCACTGCACCATATCGATGGTGTGGATCGCCTGATCGATCAGCACGCCGCCGCCTTCGCCCGCCCAGCGGCCCTTCCAGTCGCTGACATAATACTGCGGCGGGCGCGACCAGTTCATGGTCGACCACGCGCCGACCAGCCTGCCCAGCGCGTCGGCGTCGATCAGACGGCGCATTTCCTGCACGCCGGCCTCATAGCGGCTTTGAAAAATGACGCCAAGCGTCCTGCCCGTCTCGCGTTCGGCGTCGATCATCCGATCGGCGTCCTCGAGCGATATGGCCATCGGCTTCTCCGTCAGAACATTGACGCCCGCATGCAGCGCCGCGATGGCCATGGGCGCATGCAGGAAATGCGGCGTGCACAGGTGCAGCACGTCCGGTTGCAGCGCAAGCGCGTCTTCAAAGCGCGCGGAGTAGCTGCAGCCAAATACTTCCGCAAACGCCTTTGCTTTTTCAATATTCTTATCGACTGCAATGACGACCTCGATCTGAGACGCAAGGGCCTGGAACGCAATGCGGTACATGACGGAAATCCTTCCACAGCCGACGATGCCCACCTTCAGTTTTTCCATGCGATCAATCCTCCCGGTTCCCTTTACTTTTAAATGTATAAACCGCGTCTTTCACACCTCGTCCATAAGCCGCCTGAGTGCTTTGTACTCGTGCAGCGTCATCTCCATCGCATCCATGGAGAGATTCGCCTCCGTCGAAAGATACCCAGTATAGCCCGCGCGCTTCAGTGCGCGGATCAGCGGCGCGTGGTCCGCCCCGCCCTCACCGAGCGGCGTAAGGCGGAAAAGTTCCTCTCCGTTTTTGGTGCGGTTCGCGAACGTGTCCGAAAGCGACGCGTCCTGAACACGCAGCACGTCTTTGACATGCACGTGGAACAGATGCCTGCCCAGCCAGCGCACGGATGCCTCGCCGTAATCCTCGCCGGTAATGTACATGTTGCCCGCATCGTGGATGAAGCCCACGTTGTCCGCCCCGATCTGATCAAGAAAGGCCAGCGCGTGGCTGACATCCTCGATCAGGGAGCCGTTGTGGATCTCCAGCGCAATGCGCATGGACGCATCCTTTGCCATGCGCGCAAGGCGTGCAATGTAATAGGCGCTTTTCTCAAAGTGCCACGGCTTTGCAAGAAAGGCGTTCGGCCCGCCGCACTCAATTTTTACCAGATCCGTGCCGAGCATATCCGCGACCTCCAGCAGGCGCGCGAATAACGGAAGCTGCTTTTCGCATTCCTCATCCGACTTCATGGAAAAGCCGCCCGCAAAGCCGTAGATCTCTGCCACCTCAAGGCCCAGCGCACGGATATGCGCTCCGCGCGCGCGGATCTCGCTATCGGTGAGCTCCGGTGGAAAATGATCCGGCGCATAGCGGATCTCAACAGCATCATAGCCGATTTTTGCGGCGTTTTCAATCGCGGTTTCAAAACGTTCGCGGCGGAACATGCCGGTAAACATACAGGTTTTCATAGCCGAACTCCTCCGTCTTATAAGACAGGCCCACGCCCCGCGCGGCCATGCGGCCGGCGCGGGGCGGAGCGCTGAATATGGATATTGGGGAATGGAAAGGCTCTTTCACGCTATTGCGCGCCCGTGATCTCCGAAAGCTTTACCTCGCGGTGCTCGGCCGCGGATATCTGCGCGGCGAGAGCCATGCCCACACTCAGAAGGCCCTCATACACGCCGGTCAGGGGCACCTTGTTGCGTGTGACGAGCGCATAAAACGCCGTGAGCGCTGAAAATTCCGTGCCGCCATGGCCCATATCTGCAAAGCGCTGTTCGATTTTATAGGTGACGACCTTTGTAGGCTTGACGGTGATCGTATCCTCTCCGATGTACATGACGCCGTGCTCGCCGACAATATAAAAATCGATGTCGCGGTCGCATCCTGCCGAAAAAAGCGACAGCCCAACGCAGGCGCGCGCGCCGGAATCATAGTCGACAGTGACGATCGCGTTGTCCAGCATGCCGCTTTTTTTATAGATCGCGTCCGACCCGCCGGTGGCGAAAACCGCCACCGGCGCAGCGTCCGCATACCAGTTGAAAAGGTCCAGATGATGGACATTTTTTTCGACGATCGTGCCGCCGGACTTCTCATTCGAGATGCGCCAACTATCCGCGCCGGGGAAGAAGGGGCCGCGGAACTCGCGGTACCATAAAAGCTTTACATCCCCGATCACGCCCTGGCAGAGCAGCTCCTTCGCTTTTGAAAATACCTCGCCGTAGCGCAGCTGCATACCGACCATCACGCGCGCACCGGTGTGCCTCTGCGCGGCAATTACGCGGCGGCAGTCGGGGATTGTGCAGGCGATGGGCTTTTCCAGATACACGGCCAGGCCCGCCTCCATCGCGCGGATGGCCTGCTCCGCATGCTGGTCGTTCGGCGTGGCGATGATAACGGCGTCAATGTCGCGCGCGGCGATCAGCTGCGTATCGTCCGCATAGAGTTTCGTGCTGTAGCTTAAAAGCTGAGCGCCGGCTCGCGCCGCGTTTTGATCGGGATCTGCGATGGATATGACGTCATAGCAATCCATCTTATCGAGAAAGCGAAGCAGGTTTTTGCCGTAATTGCCGCAGCCGATTAGGCCGATTCTTACTTTCCTGTTCATGCGTCAATTTACCTCCGTGTTTGCCAAAGGACCAAAGCGTGCCGACACGCTGCGTCAGCGACGCATCATTCGCCGCAGAAGATGATCCGCCCCTCCTCGATGGCGCGCTCTGCAAAAATGCCGAGCGCCACCGCGTCACGGCCCGCACAGGGGCTCGTAAGGGGCGCTTTCCCCTCCTGCACAAGCGCCTTAAACCCGCGCATGGCGTTCTCGTCCATGCGGCCGTAGCCGGAGGTCGAGTAGCGGATCATATCGCCGTCCGAGCGCTTCACGATGATTTCATCGCTTGTGTGGTACATGGTGCCCCTGTCGCCGACGACGACAAGGCCCGTATTGTCCGCCCCCTGCGGGGTGAAGACGGCGGCCTGCAGGTTCGCCTTGACGCCGTTTTCATATTCAACCAGCATCAGCGCGTTGTCAAGCAGTTCCCCATCCTGATAAATGGCGTCTTTTCCGCCAAAGGCCGCGACTTTTTTGATTGGTGCACCGGCGAACCAGTTGAACAGGTCGAGCTGATGCACGCTGACCTCCAGGATCATGCCGCCGCTTTTTGCTTTCTGAAGGCGCCATCCGCCGACTCCCTCGCGGAAGCGGTTCCTGAGCGCACGGAAGAGGAGGAGCTTGACGTCTCCGACAAGGCCGTCGTCCGCCAGGCGCTTCATCTTCATGTAGACGTCGCTGTAGCGCAGCTGCATGCCGACCATCATCCTCCCGCCTTTGCGCGCGGCATGCGCGGCAATTTCCTCGCACTGCGCAGCTGTGATCGCCATGGGCTTTTCAAGATAGAGGGGCTTCCCCGCATCCAGAACTTCTTTCGCGAGCTGCATGTGCAGCCAGTTCGGTGCGGCGACAATGATGCCGTCGATGTCCTCGCGTTTTAAAAGGGCGGCGTTGCTCTCGCAGACCTCCGGCCGATAGGAGAGGACGGAAAACGCGCGCTCGATACTCTCCGGACAGGGGTCGGACACAGCGGCGATGGTCATTGCCTCCACTGCGTTGATGCCTTTGAAAATATCAAGGCAGCGGTTGCCTGTGCCGATGACGCCGACGCGGAATATGTTTGACATAGCAGATATCCTCCTAAGCATTGATCGCAGCCCTGAGATCCGCGGCCGCTTCCTCCATCGTCTCGCGTACAGTGCGCGCGGGCATGGTGTGGTTGATCTCCGTCACGGCGGCATCGTCATAGCCGATGCCGCGAAGGGCCTTAATGACGGCATGGTAATCGACGTCGCCCGTCATGAGGCGCGTAAAGCCGGCCAGCGTGCCGACATCGCGCCTGAAATCCTTGAAATGTACTTTTTTAATGCGCTCCCCGAGGATTTTGATCCACTGCTCGGGATACCCGCAGAGCACTACGTTCCCGATATCGAAATACGCGCCGACAAAATCGCTCGCGATCTGATCGAGGAGGGCACGCATCTCGAGCGGCGAGAGCAGGAATTTGTTCCACACGTTTTCAACGCCGATCGAAACGCCGCACGCGGCCGCTTCATCCGCAAGCGCCGTGAGCGTCTCGAGCGCGAAGGCATACGCGCTCTCATAATCCATATCGGGCGTGACCGCGCCGATGGTGACAAGCGTGGTATCACAGCCGAGCGCCGCCGCGGCATGCAGCTGCCGACGCACGAGCTCCATCGCCTCCTTCCGCGCCGCCGGGTCCTTTGCTGTAAGCGGATGCTTACCGAAAATACCGGAATTTGTCGAGCGCATGCCGATGCCGATGTCCGACAGCGCCTCGCGGAAGCGGAGAAAGTCGCGCTCGTGGGAGAAGAGATTGAGCTCTCCGTCCATACGTGTGGCCACCTCGATCAGATCAAAGCCGGCCGCCTTTGCTTCTCGCGCAAGCGCGAGGTAGCTTTCGCCGCTCTGGAAGCAGTTGAAATTAATGCCTGTTTTCATACGGCATGCTCCTTTTTCCGCTCCCGCGCTTTGCGCGGGAGCGGGATGGTGATGCACGGTTGTTTTTTCTTACTGATTATATACGTCGTATGCCGCCTGATGATAGGCTACATACTTGTCGACCCCCATGCTCTCAAGCGTTGAAAGGTACGAATCCCACTCGGCGTCGATATCGGTCTTTCCGGCGATCCAGGAGCTTCTCATCTGAAGGACATAGTTTTTCAATTCAACCTTCATCTGCGCAACCTCCTTCGCATCGTCCGTGGACATCGGCCAGACGGCAGGATTGGCGGTGTAGGTCAGATATTCCAGGAAGGAACGGCAATTGTTCCATGTATTCTCCATCATAAGCGGATCGGGAACAAACAGCTCCGTCATACGCGCGTCGGACAAATAGTACGGCATGGAGACCGGCGCGGATTGATAGCGCATCTGATCAATCGAAAGATCGCCCGTGGGCTGCATATACTCATAGCGCTTGCCGTCGGAAGAAAGCTGGATGGCGGTGCCGATCGGCCCCTCAAAGACCTGCAGCGACCACTCGGGGGCGTACAGACGATCGACAAGCCGGACCGTCTCCGCGGGATATTTGTTGGCTGTGGTGATGACAAACGTGTTGAGCATATATGACTCGTTCTGGTTGGTATAGCCCTGGTCGCCGTTTGGCCCTTTCACCGGGAGGAGCGGCACGTAATCGTCGATGGAATCGAGCCCATAGAAATTCTGCTCCTGAATACCGCCCAGACCGACGCCGACGGTCTGGTTGTCGCGGCCCTGATTGGCCTTGGCAACAAAGGTAGGCCGGTCAATGGTAAAAATCTCCTGGTCAATCAGGCCCTCTGCATAGAGACGTGTCAGATATTTTATTGCTTCCTTGTAATTTTCGGTCGCAGGGGAGAAGTAAGCCTTCCCGTTTTCATCGATGGCAATATAATCCTTAAAATAGTACGGGAAGCCAAACGCCCCGGAGACGATCTTCTGCAGGATCGGATCAATCGCGTCAAAATCGCCGCTCTTCATACCGGAAAGAGGAATTTCGTCCGTCTTGCCGTTACCGTTGGGGTCTTTCGTCTTGAAGGCGACGAGGGTATTGTAGAGGTCTTCCGTCGTCTCAGGCATCTTCAGCCCCAGCTTATCCAGCCACGCCTGGTTGATCATCGGGAAGCCTCCGACATTCTGCTCGACCTCGGTCCACACGGATGGGAAGCCGTACATGCCCCCGTCAAGGCCGCGCATCACTTTGACAAGCTGCGGATCCTTTTCCATCAGGGCCACAAGATTGGGTGCGTTGTCGGCGAGCAGATCCGCAAAGTTCAGGAACGCCTTATTAGCGTACTTTGCAACATCATCAGAGGTGACACAGCTATAATTTCCGCCGATGAAGTCAGGGAGCGTGCCGGAGGCAAGCTTCAGGTTCAGTTTTTCCGTCCAGCCCTGACCGGGGATGCGCTCAAATTCAAAATTAATATTGGTCTCAGCGGAAAGATTTTTCCAGAAAGCCATGTCGTCATAATTGGCGTTGAACTGCGAGTGTTCATAGACCATGCCCTTCAAAGTGATAGGCTCGTCAACGATAGGGCCTGTGAGGTTTTCTGTCAGCGCGTTTGCGGTCGGTTCCGGCGGAGTGGTGTCGACTGCCGGCATCTGATCCGGTATCTGCTCCTGCGGCGTGTCGGCGGGTTTCTGACTGCATCCAGCGAGCAGCGCTGCGATCATGCACAGCGCCAGTGTGAGCGCGGTTAACTTCCTCAGTTTCATATTCTTTCCTCCGTTTCTATTCTAGGCCGTCTGGCCCGGGTGATTATTTGAGTGCGTCAGCCCTTGAGCGCGCCGAGCATGACGCCTTTTTCAAAATGTTTCTGCACAAAGAGGTAAAGTGCGATGATCGGTACGCTGGAGACGATGATGACGCCGTATTTCATCGTCAGCATGACTTCGAACAACTCGTCGACTGCATTTGATCCAGCCATAGTCGTGCTGTCGACCGAACTCATGAGCAGAATATCACGGAGAATAATCTGCAGCGGGTATTTTTCCTGCGAGGTCAGGTACATCAGCGCGTTGAAGTACGAGTTCCAGAATGTGACCGCATAGTAGAGCACCATCACTGAAATAATCGCCTTTGAAACAGGAATGACAATACTGACAAAAAAACGTGTATGCGAACATCCGTCCAGCTGCGCTGATTCCCATAGGTCAGGGGGCACATTGTTGACAAAAAACGACCGGCACAAAATGAGATTGTATGTAGCGACCGTTCCCGGAAGGATGACCGCCCACATGGTATCGAGAAGATTATAGCTGCGCATGGTCAAAAATGTCGGAATAATGCCGCCGTTGAAAAACATTGCGAACAAAAAGCAACCGGTAAAAAATTTTCCGCCTACAAAATCCTTTTTAGACAATGCATACGCCGCCGGAAGCGTACAAACCAGCGCAAGTACGGTACCCGTGATGGTATACAGAAAGGTATTGCCATACCCCGTCCAAAGTCTTTCATATCCGAAAATCCGCTTATATCCTGTAAGGGAAAATTCACTCGGCAGAATCCACACATCGCCGCGCATGACCGCGCTTGAGCTGGATACTGATGCGATCACCACGATCCACAACGGATAGAGGATTACCAGCAGCACCAGTATAAGAAACAGATAGTTGAACACTGTAAAAATTTTATCCGCTCTGCTTTTAGGGAGGCGATGCTTTTTTTCATGATGTACCATCGTCATCTTTCTCCCTCCTTACCACAGACTTGTATCGCCCACACGACGCGACACGGTGTTGACCGCCAGAAGCAGGCCGCAGTTAATGACAGAGTTGAACAGGCCAATCGCGGAGGCAAGACTGTAGTCGGTATTGATAATACCGATTTTATAAACATAGGTGGAGATGACCTCTGAAACCGGCAGGTTCAGGTTGTTCTGCATCAGATAGACCTTTTCAAAACCAATGTTCATAACAGTTCCGGTATTCAGGATCAGCACGATGATCATCGTCGGTATAATACAGGGGATATCCACATACATCATTTTCTGAAACTTATTGCATCCGTCGACCGTCGCCGCTTCATAAAGCTCCGGATTGACGCCGGACAGCGCTGCGATATAGATGATCGTGCCCCAGCCGGCCGTCTGCCATATGCCCGACCAGACATAGAGGTGGCGGAAAAATTCTGGTTGCGCCATGAAGTCCAGCACTTCCATACCCATCAGCTGACGCACGGCATTGACAATGCCGGCCGACGGCGAAAGGAAGATTGACAGCATGCCGACGATGACCACTACAGAGATAAAATACGGAGCATAGATGACATTCTGTACAAATTTCTTAAAACCCCTGTTTTCCACCTGTGTAAGGAGCAGCGCCAGTACAATCGGAACAAAGAAACCGACAGTAAGCTGATACACGCTGACAGCAAGCGTATTTTTTATCAGTGTCCAGAACGACGGGGAGCTGAAAAAACGCATAAAGTTTTTCATTCCGACCCATTCGCTGCCCGTGATGCCGGCGTACGCGTCAAAATCGCGGAAGGCGATCTGCACGCCGTAGATCGGCACGAAATAGAAAAGGACGATCACCGCCAGCGCCGGCAGAACAAACAGGTACAGTTCCCAGTTGCGGCGCATCGATTTCAGTCTGAGCTGGCGCTCATGCCTTCGTAAGCGGATCTTTTCCGCTTTGTTCGGTGCGGTAAGTGTTTTCATCCACGTCTCCTCCCCGTTATCTGAGATGCCCCAAGGGCGGCGCAGCGACTTCTTTCGTGATGGTGAGGCGCGCGTCGGGGTGCGTTTGGAAAAAGGACGAAGGCACAAAGCGCGTCACCTCTCCGTGCAGGAGCTTTCTCACGACGCCGGACTGCCACTCGCGATTCATGTAAAAGCGGATCTTGCGTGCCGAGAGGATCTCGCGCATGCCGATTGTGATGCACCACTCCGGTATGAGATCGATTGCGCCGCGCGCCGCGGTATAGGCGTTGATGGTGCGCGTTTCGGGAAGGATCTTCAGCACGCGCGTCGGAAGGTCGCGGAATTCTGCATCCGTGATCGCGTCATCCGGCAGCGGCGGCTCATTGAAAGCGATATGCCCGGTAATGCCGATCCCCCCATACGCCGTATCGACGCCGCCGAGCTCCTGAATGCGTTTCCAGTTGAAGTCTTCTTTTCCGACGGTGGGGATGTAGTGCTGGCTTTCCGGAATGCGCAGCTCTTCGTCGAGGCTTTCTATGAACCGGTGCAGAAAGCCCGTAAAGCTCAGCGGACTCGACTCGGGAATGGGGGTCAGGTCATCGTTTAAGTACTCATCCATCTGGAAGACGTGCACGTTTTTGAAGCTGACGCGATAGCGGTTAATCAGCTCGGCGAGGATCGGATATTGTCCGACCGGGCCCACAGGCCAGATAAAGACGGTGTGCCTGCCCTGACGGTTGTTGTCGGCGACTTCCTTCAGGATGTTCAGCGCAATGTCGTAGCACATGTCCTTATCCGTGTCCACAACACGCAGCTGAACCGGACTCCCTTTTCCGAGCTCCTGGGCAGGAATACGCAAAATCTTCTGCAGCCTTTCGTCCATGGTAAAAATCCCCTTTCCATTTTTCGGTCCGCGTTTGCGGATCGGTAAATTCTGTATGATGCGCACCGGTCTCTTTCCAGACGTAAGCTTTATTTGATTAATCATTTTAATTAATATTTGAAAACTTCCCCGTTTTTTCAGTTTAGCATCCTGTCGCAGTAGCCGAGCAGTGTCAGTTCCGAAAGGTCTGTTTCCCTGCGCATGCCGTCTACATCCGCAAACGGCAGACCTTTCACAACATACAGAAGATGCATATGGTAGCGCACAAGCGCCGTTGTGCGCCGGATGAACGCTTCGTCCTGTCCAAGCGCGCGCAAAAAGTCGGCGGCAAGCTTCTGCCCGATGCGGTCATGGTCATATGCGGTGATACGCCCATTGCGGAGCTTCGTTGCGCGCGGCTTTCCGATATCGTGCAGCAGCGCCGCCCACATAAAGGCGCGCGCATCTCCGCTCGCATTCCTGCGTTTGGCCGCCTCATCGACCACTAGCAGCGTGTGGTTCCAGACATTTCCTTCCGGATGATGGTCGGGCGACTGCGGTGTGCGCTTCTGCGCGAGCAGGACGGAAAACGGCGGGCGGGCAAACCACGCCTGCCGCGAAAAGGATTGAAGCGCCGCGGAAGGCGCCCGTTCGCGCACCAGCGCGTGTTCAACCCGTGAAAAATGAGACTTGCGCTCCATTTTGATCACCTGACGCTTTCCGAGCATATCAAAACGCAATGACTGCCGGACCGACATCAGCCGGTCCGGCAGTCATTAGTATATACACGCTTTTTAACCTTATGCTCCGCTGTGCTTTTTCGGTGGAATCGTCGGCATGAAGCGGCCGTCGTCAAAGCGCATCACGTCGTGATACAGGCCGACGACGTTCTGCTGCAGCGTGCGCTCGGCATACTCCCGCAGGACGATACTCGCAGGCTTCAGCGCGGCAAGCTTTGCGCGCAGAAGCGCCGCCGTCTCACGGTTTTCAGCCAGTGCATTGTGCAGTTCATGCGGGTCGTCGCGGGTGTTGAACAGCAGGTCGTACCGCTCATACCCCGAGTAAGTGATGTATTTCCAGCAGTCCATTTTGACCATTCTCCCCAGCGTCGGGCCGTTGGGGTTATCGTCAACGACACATTCGCTCAGCGCAAAGCGTGTATCGGGCGCATCATCATCCAGCGCCCGCCCATCCTGAAGCGGAAGCGCCTGCGCGAGCGCGATGCGCAGGATGGTTGGCGCGATATCGATGATCCCCGCCGCGAGGGTTTCGCGGATGGGGGCGACGTTCGCGTTCTGGCGGTAGCCGCGCTTATGCAGCGACTCGCCCGAGGTGTCCAGCATGATGGCCACGCTGTCCTTGCGGATCGAAAAGCGGATCTGGTAGAGCGCGCCGCTCTCCTCGAACCAGTTGATGCCGTACTTTGCGCCCAGGCGCTTGACGATCGCCTTCTTGATGATCGACTGGCAGTCCGGCACGCTGTGCAGCTTGCTTTGCAGGCTGTGCCCCTTGACGGGGAAGCAATCCTTCGGGCCGATAAACTGCTCAAACGGCAGCGC
>CAKTWY010000058.1 GCA_934630445.1 uncultured Eubacteriales bacterium | reverse complement strand
AAGCGTTTGTATTGACATGACGCATCCGGGTATGCTATGATATATAGGCACTTTAGGGTGCTTTACAGGCCGCTGTGGTGAAATCGGCAGACACAAGGGACTTAAAATCCCTCGGGGGCAACTCCATACCGGTTCAAGTCCGGTCAGCGGCACCATGTCGGAGCAAAGTCCGCTTTGCTCCGATGTTTTTTATGCCCACGCCGAACAGGACGCGAATGGGCGCGTACATGATATTATTTATCGAAAATGCTCCTAATAGCTGATTTTGCGCTCAAAACGGCCGGCAGCGGGGATAGCCCGCCTGCCGGCCGTTTTTCCGTACTTCACATTGTAAATGCAAAAGGCAGTATAGTCTCATACCAATGTTGGATGGCATACGGGCGCTATGTTCCGTGTTCGCATCCTCGGGTGGGCGTCATGGCTCAGAATACGCCTGCAGCCGCAGGGGAGAGGCATGTCTGGTCTGCAGGGAGGCAGAAAATCTAACGGAAAGAAGCGTGGGCACGGAACATTGCGGCGGCTGTCCTGAAAGCCGGCTTGTTTACAAGGCATTCAATACGGGCATGCGTATCTGATGAAAGCCGGCAGCCTCGTTGCAGAAAAGGAAAGACCGCAATATATGTCTATTTTTGCGCAATTTTTTTAATGGTTGACGGAATCAAAAAATGCTATACTGAAAAAGTTGAACGATCAGCAATATTGAGGATATAGAAAGGGGCACCGCGTTTTGACATTTCGTGAAACGGTTCTTGCCGTCCTGAACGGTCAGCCGTATCAAAAACTTCCTGTGATTTCGTTTGGCTACTGGAAGGAGACGCTGGATAAGTGGGCTCAGCAGGGCCATATTTCAAAAGAAGAGGCAGAAGATTACAGGCGGCACGGTGACAACGGCGCGGGCGACCGCTCTGTGATGGACCGGCTGGGATTTGATTTTAACTGGAATTCCTGTTTCCATCCGGAAACCGCGCTTTTTCCGCAGTTTGAGCCAGAGGTGTTAGAGCAGTATCCCGACGGCTCGAAAAAGATGATCGACCCAAACGGTTTGATCGTCCTCGAAAAGCCGGGCGTGGTCTCCATTCCGGCAGAGATCGGCACGAGCCTGACGGATCGTGCGGCGTGGGAGAAATTATACCTCCCAAAACTTCAGTTCTGCATGGAGCGCATCAAAAAAGAGGAATTGCTGCGCATTCCGGCACAGAGCGAAAGAGATCTTCCACTCGGACTTTTCTGCGGTTCGCTGATGGGCGAAATGCGCAACCTCCTCGGCGTGGAGCAGCTGAGCTACCTTCTGGCGGATGATTTTGATCTTTATATCGAGATCATCGACACGATGTGCGGCCTTTGCTACGACTGTGTCCGCGCGGTGCTGGATACAGGCGCTGAGTTTGACTATGCGCATTTTTGGGAGGATATCTGATTTAAAAATGCACCGCTCGTCGTACCGTCGATTTTTGATGAATATATTGGGCCGCATTACAGGCGCATTACGGATCTGCTCCATTCGCACGGTGTCAACATCGTCTCTGTAGACTGCGACGGTATGATCGATTCGCTCATTCCCACATGGATCGAAAACGGCGTCAATACCATGTTTCCCATCGAAGTGGGTACATGGGAAGCAAACATCAAACCGTGGAGAGAACGCTATGGAGAAGAGCTGCGCGGTGTAGGCGGTATGAACAAAACCGTGTTTGCGCAGGACTATGCGGCTGTCGACAGGGAAGTGGAGCGCCTGAAGGAATTGATCGCTTTGGGCCGGTATATCCCGTGCCCTGACCACCGCATCGCGCCGGACGCGAAATTCGAAAACGTACAGTACTACTGCGATAAAATGCAGAACCTGATTGTGTGACACGAGGCACAGTATCTGCGTTATCCAAGGAAAAGACCGCCCTGAGAACCCGGACCTATGCCGGGTTCTCAGGGCGGTCTTTTGCCGATGGAACAGGCCTTATATTTTTCCGTTTTCGCGCAGAAGGTGGTAGAGCGTGGGGGATAGGCTGAATGCCGCCATCAGGCGCTCGACCTCTTCCAGCGCCGTTTGCCGCACGGCATCGGAACGGTTTGAGCGGACCGCGCGGATCAGCAGATTCTTCGGTGTATGGGCGAGGTCGATAAATTCGAGAAGCTGTGTTTTATAGCCGCAGCATTCAAGGAGGTTTGCCCGGATGGCGTCCGTCATGAGCGCTGCGGTGCGCTCTTTTACAATACCATAGCGCGTGAGAAGGGAAAAGGCGTCGCTTTTGATCTGCCCGTTCAGCTCGTGCTGGCAGCAGGGAACGGACAGGATGGCGCGCGCGTTCCATGTGACGGCGTGGAACAGCGCATGATCGGTCGCGGTATCGCATGCATGCAGTGTGACGACCATGTCGATGTCATTTCCGCCTTTATAGCGGCTGATGTCGCCGAGCTCGAAGTGCAGGCCGTGATAGCCGTACCGCGCCGCGGTATCGGCGCATTTGCGGATCACATCGGCCTTCAGGTCGAGGCCGGTGATCTCTGCCTTCAGACCGCGCACCTCAGTTAAATAATAGTAAAGGATAAATGTGAGATAGGACTTGCCGCAGCCAAAATCGACGACGTGAAACGGCCGCGCCGGGTCCGGCTGGGGAAGCGCGTCGTCCACCATTTCCAAAAAGCGGTTGATCTGCCGGTATTTATCATACATTGCGTTTACAATTTTACCCTCTTTGGTGAAGACGCCCATGTCGACAAGCGGCGGGATCAGCGTGCCTTCGGCCAGAAGATAGCGCTTTGTGCGGTTGTGCTGCATCTGCGCCTGCGGCGCTGTGCGCACCGGCGCGCGTTTGGAGAGCACTTTTCCCTTTGCGCTGATGCGCACGGCATACTCGTGCGTATCGTTCCACGCGTTGTATTGGCGGAAGTCCTCAGTCAGGGCGCGGAGAAGGTAGGCCGGCATGTTCCCGGCCGGAACATGCTCGTGAAACACCTGTGTCTGCGTATATTTTTCGATACGGAAGCCGCCGGACTCGCGGTCACAGACCACTTTGCGAAACGGAGCGTCCTTTTTGACCGGCGCACTCAGGATGCATTTGTACGTTGTGTCCGAAAGGCTGGCGGCGATGGCGCGTTCAAGCTCGCTCATGGTAAAACTCCTTTGCAGAGTAAAAATCACAAGAAAAAACCACCTGCATATGCAGGTGGTTTCTGGCGGAGAAGGAGGGATTTGAACCCTCGAACCGCTTTTGACGGTTACACGATTTCCAATCGTGCGCGCTCGACCAACTACGCGACTTCTCCACGTTTTTGTCCGAAAGTAAGCTCATGATTATGTTTGCAGAAAAACAGCTGTTCTATGCGGCGGGATAGCTGCTTTGCAACGCTCTCTCCGAACAGCAAAGATAATTATAAAGGATGACAGGCGTTTCGTCAAGTATAATTCACATTATTTTTCTTACCAAAGAGAAAGCACAGTGCTGCGTCAAATAAATTTGCACAGTGCGGTACGCTGATTTTTTCCTTCGCTTAGAATAGTAAACAACAATTTCTCTTTCATTCAGATCGGAATAGACAAAAAAAGAGACTTGTGCTATACTATTTTAGTTGTAAACCTGTGCCGCTGGCAGCAAAGGCTGCGGCATGTAAAATGTGCTGAGGAAAGAGGATGAAGATGTGCGCCTGAGATGCCCCGTGTGTGCAGCGCCCCTCACAGAGGAGGACAAGCGCTTTTTCTGCGGTCATGGCCACAGCTTTGATAAGGCGCGCGAGGGGTATGTGCATCTGCTTTCGTCCAGGCATATGAACTCGAAGATCCCCGGTGACAACAAGGAGATGGTCTCGGCGCGCGCGCGTTTTCTCTCGGCAGGGTATTACGCGCCGTTGGCAGAGCGTTTGTGCGTCCTGTGCCTCGATGTTGGCGAAGGGCAGCGTGCGGCCATTCTTGATGCAGGCTGCGGGGAAGGATACTACACGCAGAAGATATACGACGGCATGCATCTGCACGGCCGTCCGCCGGATATGCTCGGCGTCGATATCTCAAAAGCTGCGGTAAAGCTCGCCTCGCGCCGTTTGCCGCAGGCGCGATTCGCCGTTGCGAGCGTTTTCGAGTTGCCGGTATTTGATCAGACGTTTGACGCGGTGGTGAACGTTTCGGCCCCTGTCTGCGAAGGAGAGGTATTCCGCGTGCTGAAACCGGGCGGCCGGGCATTTTTTGCCATTCCGTCGACCAGGCATTTGATGGGCCTGAAAGAGCTGATCTACGATGAGCCATACGAGAATGATGTAAAGGATTTTGCCATTACAGGGCTTTGCCGGCTCGGAATAGAGAAGGTTCGTTTCCGAGCGGTGATCGATGGAGCGGATATGCTCAAAAGCCTTTTTATGATGACGCCATATTACTACCGTTCACCCTTTGGCGCGCTGGAAAAGCTGGCCGCTGCCGAAAGGCTTGAAACGGAAGTTGATTTTGATATTCATATTTTTGAAAAAGACCGGTAAACAGGTCTTTTTGTTTGACTGGCGCGCATGCATTTGCGCGCGCGGCATTTGGGAGGAACATTACTTGATCAGAGAAGATTTGAGAAACGTCGCCATTATTGCCCACGTTGATCACGGCAAGACGACGCTTGTGGATGAGATGTTGAAGCAGGGCGGCACTTTTCGCGAAAATCAGGCGGTACAGGACCGCGTGATGGACTCGAACGACCTGGAAAGGGAACGCGGCATCACCATACTGGCAAAAAATACCTCGGCTACGTATAAAGGCGTTAAAATCAATATCGTCGATACGCCGGGCCATGCGGATTTCGGCGGAGAGGTCGAGCGTGTGCTGAAGATGGTCGACGGCGTTTTACTGCTGGTCGACTCGTTTGAAGGGCCGATGCCGCAGACGCGCTTTGTTCTGCAGAAGGCGCTTGAGCTGAACCACAAGGTGATTATTGTGGTCAACAAGGTAGACCGTCCGGACGCGCGCACGGAGGAGATCGCCGATGAGGTGCTCGAGCTGTTTTTGGAGCTCGACGCTACCGACGAGCAGCTGGACAGCCCGATTGTCTATTGTTCCGGCAGGCAGGGCACGGCGAGCCTTTCCCCACTGGAGCAGGGCAGCGACCTTAAACCGCTTTTTGACAAAATCCTTGAATACATCCCCGCGCCCGAATGCGACCCCTACGGCCCGATGCAGATGCTGGTGTCTTCCGTGGACTATAACGAATATGTCGGCCGTATCGCGATCGGCCGCATTGAGCGCGGCGTCGTGCGCGTAGGTATGGAGGCACAGGTATGCGACTGGCACCGGCCGGAGGTCGCGGGCAAATCGCGCGTGACCGCGCTCTATCAGTTCGACGGACTGAAGCGCACGATGGTGGAGGAAGCCACTGCGGGCGATATCATCTCCCTCTCCGGTTTTGAGAAGATCAATATCGGAAACACGCTCTGTGACCCTGCGGCGGTCGAGCCGGTGCCGTTTGTGAAAATTTCTGAGCCGACGGTCGAAATGACCTTCTCGGTCAATGACAGCCCCTTTGCCGGGCGCGAGGGCAAGTTCGTCACCTCCAGACAGCTGCGCGACAGGCTGTTCCGGGAGCTTTTGAAGGACGTTTCCCTCCATGTTGAGGAGACGGATTCGGCAGATCGGTTCCGCGTGCTCGGGCGCGGGGAGATGCATCTGTCCATCCTCATCGAGACGATGCGCCGCGAGGGGTATGAGTTCCAGGTCAGCACCCCGCATGTGCTTTTTAAGGACGTCAACGGCGAAAAATACGAGCCGTTTGAGCGCCTGACGATTGACGTGCCGGAGGAATTTATGGGCAGCGTCATGGGCAAAATGGGCGAGCGTAAGGGCGAGCTGACGCAGATGACGCCGATCGGCGAGCGTATGCGCCTTGAATTCCTGATCCCATCCCGCGGCCTTTTCGGATATCGCAGCGATTTTATGACGGATACGCGCGGCGAGGGGATCATGAGCGCGGTGTTTGAGGACTATTTCCCATTTAAAGGAGATATCCCGCGCAGGAACAGCGGCTCTCTCGTCGCTTTTGAGACCGGAGAGGCTGTGACGTACGGTCTTTTCAATGCGCAGGAGCGCGGAACGCTTTTCATCAGCCCTGGAACACCGGTCTATGCAGGCATGGTCGTCGGCTTCTCGCCCAAGAGCGACGATATCTCCGTCAATGTCTGCAAGAAAAAGCACGTCACCAATATGCGCGCCTCCGGCAGCGACGAAGCGCTGCGCCTCATCACGCCGACCGTTCTGAGCCTCGAGGCGTCGCTTGAGTTTATTTCTGAGGATGAGCTGCTCGAGGTCACACCCAAAAATATCCGCATCCGCAAGCGGGAGCTTGATCATGCCCAGCGCATGCGGGATCTGAAAAAAGCACAGGGATGAGACCCGGCGCAAATACCAACGCCCCGGACCGTGCAGTCGCACGGTCCGGGGCTGCTTTTACGTCTTAAAAAGCGCGCCCTCAGCCGTGAAATTCCGGATGCTCGGCAAGATAGCGCGCACGGAAGGCGACATAATCTGCAAGCTCGCGCTTCAGGTTGGTCGGTACATCGATGCCGTAGGGGCATTTGGCGCTGCACTGGTTACAGCCGATGCAGTGCTCAATGAGGTGCATTTTTTCATTCATCTCGGCAGAGAGATGGGGCGCGGAGGGGGAACGGCGCAGCAGGAGCGACATCCTGTTTGCGTTCGGGATGGGGATGCCGGCGGGGCAGGGCAGGCAGTAGCCGCAGCTGCGGCAGAAAGAACCCGCGAGCATTTTGCGGTCTTCCTCCATCACACGCAGGAGCGCCTCGTCGACTGTAACGCCTTCGTCCGCGCAGCGGAGGAAAGCGTCCAGTTCTTCCATGCGCTGAATACCGAAAATCGGCACCGCCCATTTGCCGGACATAAATGCGTATGCTGCGCGGGCATTTGAGATCAGGCCGCCGGCCAGAGCCTTCATCGCGATAAAGCCGACGTCCGCGGCGGCACAATCGGTGACGAGCGCATGCTCTTCTTCCGACGCCAGATAGGAATAGGGATACTGGATCGTATCATACAGGCCGGAAGCCAGCGCCTGCCGTGCTACGGGCAGTTTGTGCGCCGTGATGCCGATAAAGCGCGTGAGGCCGCGCCGCTGCGCCTCGATAAGACCGGCATATGCGCTTTCCGGGTCGTCCGGGTCGGGATAAGCTGGCGGATTGTGCAGCTGCAGCAGGTCGACGTGATCGGTCTTCATCAGCCGCAGGCTTGTCTCAATGTCCTGAAGAACGCCTGCACGCGTGCGGGAAGGTGATTTTGTGGCAAGATAGAGCTGTTCCCTCACGTCTGAGAGGGAGTACCCGATCTTCTCTTCGCTGTCGGTATAGCCGCGTGCCGTGTCAAAAAAATTGACGCCGCACGCAAAGGCACGCCGCAGGATGGCGCGCGCCGTGTCAAAATCCACGCGCTGGATCGGCAATGCGCCGAAGGAAATTTCGGACACCATGAGTTCGGTGCGCCCAAGCCGCTTTTTCTGCATGATATGTACATCCTTTCCTGTTTATGATTCAGCCGGGGCAGAGCAGCCGCCGTGCGTCGGCCGGATGGAAATTTCGCCGGACGAGAGGCAGTGCTGCTGCCCGGCGTCGTCCTCCACAATCAGGGCGCCGCTGTCATCGACGCCGCAAAGCAGTGCCTCATACCGTTCGTTGCCGCGTATAACGAGAACGCGCTGCCCCACAAAGGCAAGGCGCGCGCGGTAGTCACGCATCAAAAGCGTGCGCTCGCCCCGGCAGAGCATGTCAAAGCGCTGCTCAAGACAGTTCAAAAGCACTGCGGCAACGCGGTTTCGCGAAATGCAGCGCCCCGATGCGGCGCACAGTGAAGTTGCGACAAGCGCCACATCTTCGGGGAAGGAGCGTGTCGACACATTGACACCGATGCCGACCACCGCGTATTCCAGCGCGGCGTTCTCGCCCGTGATCGAGGCTTCGGTCAGGATGCCGCAGAGTTTTTTGCCGTTTATGAGCACGTCGTTTACCCATTTGATCTGTGCATCCAGCCCATAGAGCGAATGGATCATATCTGTCACGGACAGGGCGGCGGCCAGCGTGATCAGCTGCACTGCCTCGATGGAGAGCGACGGGCGCAGAAGAACGCTCAGATAAACACCGCCGCTGCCTGGGGAATAGAAGGAGCGGCCCATCCGCCCGCGCCCGCCCGTCTGCGTCTCGGAGATGACTGCATATCCGTGGGGAAGCTCTGCCGCGTGCTGTTTGAGGTACGAGTTGGTGGAGTCGACGCTCTGCAGAAGTTCGAGCGGCCTGCCCAGGCGCTCAGTCGTAAGAGCAGAAGCAATCAAACTTTGCGATAAAAGATCGCTTTCGCGGTTGAGCACATAACCGCCGCCGCTCGACGCGCGGATATCCCAACCCTCTTTCCGCAGCAGCGAGATCTGCTTCCATACCGCCGCGCGGGAGATGTTGAGTGCCTGGCCGATCTTCTCACCCGAAACAGCGGATCCATCCTCTGTCTGCAATAGCTGTAAAAGTAATTCCCTTTTCATATATTCCTCGCAGTATCAGTAGATTTTCAGCGCATAGATGTAAGCCGCGGCGATGAATTCCCGCGGCATGATGAGCGCGAGGAGCGACACGGCGTTGGCATCCCGCCGCGCCATGGCGTCGCAGAGGCGGCGGTAGGCAAATGGAAGGAGCGCCTTGCGGTCTTTGCGCGTGAGCGCGTCGCGCATGAGTTCTAAATCGACCGCAGCGCCCGATGCGGCGGAAACGGCCGCTTCAGCGGCCTGCGCTGTGCGGACAAACGCCTCTGAGACCTTGCAGTTGAACGCTTTCATCGTGTATATTTCCAGCGGCGCGAGGTCGAGCAGCTCCGCCGCGATCTCCGCTGCGGAAAGGATGGCGAGCGCGGTGGACATATTTTTGGACCGGCGGTGTTTGAGCGTGCGTTTGACGGCGTTTTCGGCGAGCTTGCCGAGGCCGAAGAGGGTAAAGCCGGCGCTCTCGTCGCTGAAGCGAAACATTTTGCGCATACAGGGCATGAGCGTGCGCGCGAGCCTGTGATATTCGCCAGGGTAAAAGGTGTAAGCGATCCCGTCGTACTGTTCAAAGGCCTTCATGCAGTCGAGATACCCGAGACGCATGTTGCGTGCGGCGACCTCCGGGTCGAACACGATGAAAAGGCCGAGCGGCCAGTAGGAGCGAATATAGCGTATGGGAACATCGACCTTTACCGGCTGCACGTAGCCGATCGCCTCAAGGTCGATAGCGATGACATCATCTGCTCCGCAGGACAGGGCAATGTCGATGGGGAGGTTGTTGTAATATCCGCCGTCGATGAATACAGCCCCTTCCACACTGCGCGGCTTGAACGCCGGAAAACATGCAGCCGAGGCCAGCAGGTAATCGGCAACACGCCCGTCCTGGATGTCCTCCGTCATAAGCTCAAGCGGCTGCAGGGTCGGGATGCGCACCGTTACAAAGCCAAAGCGGATGTGCGAGGCGCGCAAACGCTCTTCATCAATGACCTTATGCACGAGCGCGTCGAGCGGAGCGATATCAATCCCGCCGTTTTTCTGAATCTCCTTCCAGAAAGCGGGGAGAAGCACATGATAGTCGTCCTTATCTGCAGGGTCATGGTCGGGGATGGCGGACATGACGGAGGAATTTTTTATACTCAGCCATAATTGTTCGGCGGCGGCAAAATCCCCCTGCGCCATGAGCGCACCATTGAGCGCGCCAACCGAAGTGCCGGACACGATGGAAAAATCGACGCCGAGCTCGCGCAGCGCGCGCCAGACGCCAAGCTGGTAAGAACCGCGCGAGCCGCCGCCCGCAAGTACGATCGCCCGTTTTCCGGCCATAAATGTCTCCTTTTCGTCAAGTTTCCACTACATCAGCGGGGCAAAAATACGCAGGATCGACTGCAAAAACAGCTTGCCGCCGCTGATATCCTCCAGTGTGTCAAGGCTGATCTCGTGACAGAGCTTCAACGTTTTTAAAAAGTCTGTTTCGATGGCGCTTGCGACGGATGCGTTATAAAACACTGTGCCGCATTCAAAATGCAGGTAAAAGCTGCGAAAGTCCATATTGATCGTTCCGATGATCGCGATCTCTCCGTCCGCAGTGACCATCTTTGCATGCATGAAGCCAGGCGTATACTCGTAGATGTGCACACCGGCGTTGATAAGCGTCTTATAGTAGGACTGCGTTACAAGGTGCACATACCACTTGTCCGCGACGCCGGGCGTGATGATGCGCACATCCACGCCGCTGCGCGCTGCCGTCGAAAGGGCGGTGATCATCTCGTTGTCGAGGATCAGATACGGCGTGGTGATGTATACATGATCGCGTGCTGCGTTCAGCACCTGCATATACGAAATTTCTCCAATATTATAATCGTCGAGCGGGCTGTCGCTGAAAGGAAGAACGAAGCCGTCCGTCTGTGCGCGCACAGTGGGCATGAACTTTGCATGATCCGCCCCTTCGCCGCAGATAAACTGCCACATCTGGAGAAACAGACACGTATATGCGAACACCGCGTCGCCCGTGATCTTGACGGCGGTATCTTTCCAGTGGCCATGCTTTTCGTATGCGTTGATATATTCGTCTGCCAGGTTGATGCCGCCCATGTAGCCGACATTGCCGTCGATGATGACAATTTTCCGGTGATTGCGGTAGTTTAAAAAGCGGTTGAGCATGGGGGTCAGACGATTGAAAACGAGCGTGCGGATCCCGTACGAGCGGAGCGTTTTCGGGTAGTCGCGGTTGAGGAGCAGGAGGCACCCTGCATCGTCGTAGATGAGACGCACGTCCACACCGCAGGCCGCCTTGCGCTTTAATATCTCAAGGATCGGATCCCACATTTTCCCTTCCTGAATAATAAAAAATTCGAGAAAAATAAATTTTTCCGCCTTTTCGAGCTCTTCCAGGAGTGAAACAAACATATCTTCCCCCAGGGGGAAATAGGCCGCGGAAGTATGCTCGAACAGCGGCATGTGACACAGTTCGGTGATATACTGCGCGTGACGTACATATTTTTCCTGCTCGCCGGCAAGGCGCTCGGCAGGCTCGTGACTCCAGCGGTCCAGCTCGTCGATGCGGAAAAGCGCGTTGTTGAAGCGCCTGAGCACCGTGCGGTTCAGGGGCGTATTGCCCCATACCAGGTAGAAAAGGCCGCCCAGAAGCGGGAAAAGCATGATGAGGATCGTCCAGCCGAGCTTATAGCTCGGATTATCATCCTTGCGCGCCAGCCAGATCACAATCAAAAGGCTCAGAATCTGCAGCGACCAGTAAAAATACACCGCGTTTTGCGCCCAGTAGACGATCGTGACGACAAACAGCGTCAGCTGCAGCGCAAGTACAGCCGCAAAAATCGTCAAACGGTTAAAAAGGCCGTTCAGCAGCCGCTTGAAGGGGCGGGAAATTTTGTGTTTTGTCAGCTTCATTGATGCCTCCGCGTACAGCCGTGCCTTACTGCCGGTGTATGAATCGCACTTTAGACCTGTGGTACTTTTTTATCCTTAATATATCATTTTCGACGGTTATTGTCCATCCCTGCGAACCAGGGGATTCGTATACATTGTGCGTTTATCCACGCAAGCGCATGAATGCATGCCGCCGGGTACTTTTTTGCCGGGCAATACCAAAGAAGCCGTATGATATTCGCTGCCGCAATGTTAAATTTATATGAATCCTGCGCAATTGCTTGAACCGCAGCGACGGAAAGGATACAATAACAATACCGCAGAAAAATGGAACGGAGGCATATTATGAACGTAAAACAGACAAAGCGCTATACGCTCGGGGAGGAGATTTTCAGCTCCGTCTCGCATGGCGTGGGTGCAGCGCTTGCAATTGCAGGCAGCGCCGTCGTAATCGTAAAAAGTGCCTTTTCAGGCAGCGCATACGCAGTGGTCGGCGCATCAGTCTACAGCGCGACGCTCATCATTCTCTATATTATGTCGACACTCTATCATTCTTTTACAAACCCTACGGCAAAATACGTGTTTCGTATTTTTGATCACTGCACGATTTTTCTCCTGATCGCGGGAACTTATACGCCGCTGACGCTTGTGACGCTGCGAGGCGCGGCGGGATGGGTGGTTTTCGGTGTGATCTGGGGGGCTGCGGTGCTTGGGATCGTGCTGAACGCCGTGAATCTGGAGCGGTTTAAGATTTTTTCAATGATCTGCTATGTCGCCATGGGCTGGGCAGCAATTTTTACCATTCGTCCGATTATAGCCGGTATTGGAACGGGTGGAACCGTGCTCCTCATTACAGGCGGCGTGGCTTATACGGCAGGGCTCATTTTTTATGCGATGAAAAAGCACCGGTACATGCATTCGATCTGGCATCTTTTCGTTTTGGCGGGGAGCATACTGCACTATTTCTGCATCCTGCTGTATGTCATTCCCTGAATGATAATAAAAAACGCGGTATTGCCTGCAATACCGCGTTTTTGTGTGTAAATCAGAGAATGGGAGAGATAAGTTTCAATTTTATCTGTTTTTGCAAAAAAGAGATATTAGGAATTTAGCCTAATAAAGTGATATAATAGCAAAGCTATATCTAAGCAAAGAAGAAACGAGGTAGGATGATGATGAAAAAGATTACAGCATTCCTGTTTGCGGCGCTTATGGTGGTATCGCTTTTTGCCGGATGTGCCGCAAAAGACAACGGAAAGTTTATTGTAGGGCTGGATGACAGCTTCCCGCCGATGGGATTTCGCGATGAGAACAACGAGATCGTCGGTGTTGACATCGACCTTGCAAAAGAGGTGGCAAAGCGCCTGAACATGGAGTTTGTCGCCCAGCCCATCGACTGGGATTCGAAGGAGCTGGAGCTGAAAAACGGCAATGTTTCCTGCATCTGGAACGGCATGACGATTACCGATGAGCGCAAAGAGGCGATGCTCATCAGCGATCCTTACATGGCCAACAACCAGATCATCGTCGTTGCGCCGGGCTCGGATATCACCAGCTCCGCTGATCTTGCGGGCAAGGTCGTCGGCCTGCAGAAGGGCTCTTCCGCGGTTGCGGCGCTCGACAAGACGGAGGTGCGCGCGCAGATTAAGGAAGTTGTCGAGTATACCGACAACGTGCTCGCGCTTACGGATCTGAAGGTTGGGCGTACGGATGCCGTTGTGGTCGACGAGGTTGTCGGACGCTACTATGTCGCAAAAGCGGCGGATGATTACGTTGTTTTGGAAGAGAGCCTTGCGCCTGAGAAATATGGGATCGGCTTTGACAAGGGAAACACCGAGCTGTGTGAAAAGGTCAACAAGGCGCTGAAAGAAATGAAGGAAGACGGAACCACCGCAAAAATTTCGGAGAAGTGGTTCGGCAAGGATATCATCATGCAGTAGGAGCCGTGAGGCTCCCTGCCGGTGCCGGGGGTGCGCGCGCCGCGCGCCCCCGGCTTTCAGCAGATAAGGGC
>CAKTWY010000057.1 GCA_934630445.1 uncultured Eubacteriales bacterium | reverse complement strand
CGGCTGATGGGCGTCAATTTGTCTACGGGTATTATGTTAAGGATCGGCATCAGGCCGGCGGGAGCATCGGAAAGAGTGTTTTTGAAATCGTTCTGGCAGCCAATATCGGCCTTGAGCGGCAGACGATCATGACGGAAATCCTGCTGAAAGAGACGCACTTTGACAGCGTGGAAAAACTGTTCATGGCCATTACCACCGGCGTTTCAGAATATGATAAGCCCATTCGCATCGTATACAAGGACTATGCGTGGATCATGTTTGAAGCGATGCGGCGCGGCGATGCTGTGGCAACAGCCTTCGTGCAGGATTTCTGCGAGGGCCTTTGCGGATACGTCCTGCACGGAGCGCAGCGTTTTGGGATCGGGAACGACCTCACGGTCGTGTTTTCCGGCGGGATCGTAAAAGTGTGCCCGGAGATTGTTTCCATCTGCAGCGCCTATCTTTCGGCACGGATGGAGGGGATATGCTGCGTGAATGCACGTTATGAGCCGGTCATCGGCGCCGTGCTTTACTGGCTTGATCGGGAGTATGACTACCGGATCCCCGCGCGGGTGATGCAGCGGCTCGACGCGCAGTGCGCCGGGCGCGGCCTCATCCGGTATAAAGGATGAAAACGCTGCATGCTGTTTTGATGTGCATGCGCATCGGCTTTCAGCAGGGCGAGACGTGCAGCTGAAAGCCATCGCAAAGCCATAAGGAAAAAACACAGTCCTCCGCAGGGCAGGCACTGCTCTGCGGAGGACTGTGTTTACTTTGCAAACAGAAGAAAATAGACGGCCACAATAACGCCAAGTACGATGCGGTACCAGCCGAACACCTTAAAGTCATGGCGCTTGATGTAATCCATGAGGAAACGGATCGCAAGCACGGACACGACAAATGCGACGACCATACCGACGATTAAAATTGCAATCTCGGTGGAGGTGACGGCGACCGCGCCGCTTGCAACGTGGCCGACATATTTGACGCCCTTCAGCAGGCTTGCGCCGAACATGACGGGCACGGAGAGGAAGAAGGAGTACTCCGCCGCGACGGTGCGCGACGTGCCCAGAAGCATCGCGCCGAGGATCGTCGCACCCGAGCGCGACGTGCCGGGAATCAGCGCCAGCACCTGAAGACAACCGATGAACAGAGCTGTTTTGTAGGAAAGCTGGTGAAAATTGTTGACAACGGGCCGGCGTGCACGGTTGTAATTCTCCATTACGATAAAAAGGACGCCATACAAAATCAGTGTCACTGTGACGGTCTGATAGTTGTAAAAAACGGCGTTGATCATATCGTCAAAAAGCACGCCTATGATACCGGCAGGGAGGATGCCCACGATAACTTTTAAAAGAAGGCGGAGCGTATCATCTTTTTCACGGCGCGATTTTTTCGGCGAAAAAGGATTCAGCTTATGGAAAAACAGGAGCAGCACAGCAAAAATAGCGCCGAGCTGGATCACCACCTCGAACATCTCCCAGAATTCTTCAGTCACCTGAAGGGGAACGATCTCTTTGGCGAGGATGAGATGTCCTGTGCTGGAGATGGGGAGCCATTCGGTGATCCCCTCGATGACGCCGTAGAGCGCCGCCTTGAGACATTCGATGATTTGCATGAGCATTACCCTTTCACCGCTCTGACGAGCGTATCGTTTTGATTCCGCACTGATAGGACGAGACAGGCGTGCGGCTGGTTTCAAAAACCGTGTTATTTCTTTTTTTCGGCGCAGGCGGGGCAGATTCCGGTGAAGGATAAGTGATGCCCGGTGATGGTGAAACCTGTGCGCTCAAAGATGCTCCGGTCGATCTGATCGAGCGGGCAGACATCCAGCTCCACACTCCGGTGGCATTTGACGCAGGTGAGCATATGCGCGTGCGAATGCGCGGCGGCGAGATAGCGCGCACAGCCGTCGCTGTGCACGGATTTGATGATCTCTCCCGCTGCACTGAGTGCAGCAAGCGAGCGATAGACGGTAGAGAGATTCATGTGGATCACCCCCTGCGCACGAAAGAATATCTCCTCCGCGGTCAGGGGCTCGTGGCTGCCCTGCAGCGTTTTCAGAATAAAGTCACGTTGTTTTGTACGCCGGATGCGCTGTTCCATGTCAAGAGACCCCCAAAACCTGTAAAAGCATGCCCGCAGCTGCACTCACAATATAGAGGTACAGCAGAAAGCGTGCATTTGACCGAACGTCTTTGTGCTCGCGCAAAAGCACGACCAGGCCGAGGCCTGCGCCGGTCGAAAGGCCTGCGACGGCGGAGCCGAAACTCAGCGCGCCGTCCAGATAAAGCTGGGTGAGGATGACGGATGCGGCGCAGTTTGGAATAAAACCGAAGAGCGCCGCCAGAAACGGCTGGAAAATGCTCTCCGTCATCAGAAAAGCGGCAAGCCGCTCCTCGCCGATTGCAGCGATTGCGGCGTTCAGGAGAAACATCAGGACGAGCAGAAAATGTAAAATGCGAAGCGTGTGCCGTGCGGCAGTCAAAAAGATGCCGGCGGCAGAACCGGCGTGTTCGCAGCCGCATCCACAGCTATGCACATGCGTTTCGTCGTTTCCGCTTCGCCGCACGGCAGAGCGCGTGCGAGCAGGGAAGAGCCTGCCGCCAACCGCGTCGAGCAGGAAGCCGGCCGCCAGAGCGATCACAAGCTTTGCGGCGATCAGGCGGACAATAACGCCGATACTCCCCGGGTTCGCCAGAAGCACGGGGATCGCCTCGTCGGAGGTAGAAAGAAATACGGCGGCGAGCGTGCCTGCTGTGATCATGCCGGAGGAATAGAGCCGCGCGGCTGCAACGGAAAAGCCGCACTGCGGAAAAAGACCGAGCAGCGCACCGGTGGGCACGCCCGCGCGGCCGGAGGAAAGCGCTGCTTCGAACCGGCTGGAAGCGCGCGTTTCAATCCACTCAATGAGCAGATACGCTGCGAAGAGAAACGGCAGCATTTTAAAAGAGTCGATCAGTGCGTCGAGAAAAAGCTCGGACATAAGTACGCTCCCTCATACAAATTGCAAATGATTTGCATTTGCAATTTGTATTGTACGCCTGGAGCGCATATCTGTCAACGGGAATTCTGTCGAGGACGCTTGCCGTTGCCGGATTGGTAGACGTAGCGGTCCTCCGCAATGGACATCAGCACCTGGGAAAAACGATCAGGCTCTAAGTCGCCGGCGTCGATCACCTTGATATCCATATCGCGGGCACGCTGGTAAAGCGCGTTCGAAGGCGGAAAATGCGCCGCAGTCAAAAGCACGGATTTGGACAGCGCGCCGCCGAAGCGGTAGGAGAGAAGTTTGATCTCATCCAGCGCGAGCGCGTCGGGAATACCGGCTTTGCAGGAGATAAAGATCGGCGCAATGCCGCGCACGAGGATCAGATCGACTTCGTTTTGTGTGCTGCGCGGCAGACCCTTTCCATTCCAGTCGATGACGATACTCGTGCCGACGTCGTCGAAATAATCCATGCGCTTGGCCGTGATGTATGCGAACAGTTCCAGCCATATGCCGTAATTTGTCAGATATCCGCGCAAAACGGCGTTGGGATAGCGGAAAGAAACGCGGTTTTCCCCGATTTTTAAATCCTGAATCAGCTCCGCACGACTGAGTGCGCGGAGGATATCAGCGTCCGCACGGACTGTATGCTGCGCATTGACCCGGATCACGCGCTCCGCGCGGATCGTCAGCGCGTCCTCATCCGCCTGCGTGGCCGCGCGGGTGACGTGCTGCAGATAGGAGACGTGCCCGCCCCAGCCGGATGGATTTTGGCGGCAGACCTCCCAGCCGCGCAGGAGCAGCGTCTCCATTTCGCGCGTATCGGAACCCTCGACAAAATGGCCGTGCCGCTGCAGGGAACCGCCTGCCGCGTCGAGCACATCGCCGATGGAAAAGCGCGGCATCTGAAAGCGCTCCTTGAGCGCGCCCGCCCGGAAGACGTCGACGAAGCGACCCTGCGGAAGGTCGATAAAAAAACCGCCGACTTCGTGCGCCTGACAGAAAAGCCCTGACGAAAGGAGCATCAGGTCGCGTCCGCCTGTAAAATCAAATATGCAGTCGGGCCAGGTAGCCACGGCCTTGCGCAGCGCTTCAAAAATGGAAGGAACACTGGCTGCGTCCGCAGCCAGGAAATGGACGCGCGTCATGGGTGCGTGCCGCCTGAGCGCGCGCTCCATCGCCTGACGCCTGATGGCGTCGGGCGCATCGCACCCGGTTATATATACGACGTGCTCCGGCTGAAAAATGATTGTCGAGAGGAGGTTTTCAATCGGCTCCCGGTCGTATAGTTCGATGATGGTTTTCATTGCGGGCTCCTTTCATACGCAAAAGACCTGTTCGGCGGGGAATACGGCGCCGGAACACCACTACCTTATTATACCGCCGTGTGAAAAAAACGACAAGAAATCCCACAGAAAAATTTTAATTTGCATATTGAGAAAAAAAGAGTATCATAGAGTAAACAAGAGAAATCGAGAGATAGTGCTGGTACAAATCAAAATGTTTTCAAAATTGCTTGACAGCGTGTTATAAGTATGGTATAAATTAACGTGCGCCCACATGGCGCGATTGTGAAACGTTTTTATTGGATCTGGGAATTATAAATCATTGGAGGTTAAATCATGTCCACCTTTATGGCCAAAAACGAAACCATAGAGCGCAAATGGTACATCCTTGATGCGGCCGGCAAGCCGCTCGGACGTACGGCGGCTCTCGCGGCGTCCATCCTTCGCGGCAAACATAAGACGGAGTTCACGCCCCATGTCGACTGCGGCGATTTTGTCATCGTCATCAATGCCGACAAGGCTGTGCTCACCGGCAAGAAGCTCGATCAGAAATATTACCGCAGGCATTCCGGCTATGTCGGCGGCCTGAAAGAGGTGCAGTACCGCACCCTGATGGCGCAGAAGCCGGAGCTTGCGATGAAGCTCGCGGTCAAAGGCATGCTTCCGAAAAACTCGATCGGCAATTGGTCGCTCGGCCGCCTGAAAGTTGTCAGCGGCGCGGAGCACAAACATGAGGCTCAGAAACCCGCTTTCTGGGCTGCCGAATAAGAGTAGGAGGTAATAAAGAATGTATCAGCCGAAGAAACCTTATTTTTACGGTACCGGCAGAAGAAAGTCTTCTGTCGCGCGCGTTAGAGTATATCCCAACGGCACCGGCAAGATCACCATCAACAACCGCGATATCGACAGCTATTTCGGCCTTGAGACCTTGAAGCTCATTGTCCGTCAGCCCCTGAATGCGACCGAGACGCTGGGCAAGTTCGACATCGAGGCGAAGGTTGTCGGCGGCGGCCTTACCGGGCAGTCCGGCGCGATCCGTCACGGTCTGTCCCGTGCGCTTCTGCAGGCAAATGAGGAGTATCGTCCGATCCTGAAGAAGGCGGGCTTCCTGACACGCGATCCGAGAATGAAGGAACGCAAGAAATACGGCCTCAAAGCCGCCCGTCGCGCGCCGCAGTTCTCAAAGAGATAGTTTGCCGTATTTCAATTGCAACGATACAGCCAAAGCGCCCCGCATCCATTCGGGGCGCATTCTTCATCATAACGGAGGCATTATGAATCTTTGTGATAAAAATGAGCTGTCGGCGCTTCTGGCGCGGCACGGGTTCCATTTTTCCAAGGCGCTGGGACAGAACTTTTTAATTGAAGAGTGGGTTCCGCGGCGCATCGCGGAAGAAGCCGGGATTGAAGAGGGAACAGGCGTTGTGGAGATCGGGCCCGGAGTAGGATGCCTGACAAGAGAGCTTGCCGCCCGCGCCCACGCGGTGACGGCGCTGGAACTGGACCGCAGGCTGCTCCCTCTGCTCGCCGAATCGCTGCACGAGCGTCCGAACGTACGGGTTGTTAACGGCGACGTGCTGAAAACCGATCTGAAGGCCTTGTGCGAGGAATCGTTTGGCGACGCGCCCTGCGTGGCATGCGCGAACCTTCCGTACTATATCACGACGCCGGCAATCAGCGCACTGATCGAATGCCGCGCCTTCCGCCAGATCACCGTCATGGTGCAGAAGGAGGTGGCCGAACGGATCGTCGCCGCCCCCGGGAGCGCTGCGTACGGCGCTTTCGGCGTGTATGTCAACTACCATGCGGCACCGGAGATCCTGTTCGGTGTGGACAGCGCCTGCTTTCTGCCGCGGCCGAAAGTCGACTCCGCCGTACTCCGCCTCACCGTGAGGGAAGCGCCCGCCGTATGCGTAAAGGATGAAAAGCTTCTGTTCCGGGTGATCAAAGCGGCTTTCGGCCAGCGGCGCAAGACACTGGTAAATGCATTAGCCGCCGGCTTTTCGCAGCAATTTGCAAAATCGGATATTGCGACTTGCATATCGGCTTGCGGCATTGCAGAAAATATTCGCGGCGAGCGCCTCGCACTTGGCGATTTTGCCAGGCTGTCAGATTGGATGCATGAAAATATTAAATAATTATTCGTGAAAAATCCGCCGTATGATTGTGTGTTATATACAAGCGGACGGCGGATTTTGGCGTATTTGTTAAATATTCTTGAAAAATTCAAGAAAATAACAAATTTTGATTGAAATTGCTGTATAAATGGCATAATATATAGTAGTGGAATATGGCAATTAAATTTATTAATTGCACTTAGGGAGGAGAAAAAATGGCACTGACAAAGAACAAGGCTGTTCTCAACTGGATTGATGAAATGGCCGCTATGACGACCCCTGACAAGATCGTCTGGATCGATGGCTCTGAGGCGCAGCTCGAAGAGCTGAGAAAAGAAGCCGTACTTTCCGGCGAGATGATCAAATTAAATGAAGAGAAGCTCCCGGGCTGCTATTATCACCGCACCGCTGTCAATGACGTGGCGCGCGTTGAGGGCCGTACCTTTATCTGCGCGGATACCAAGGAGAATGCGGGCCCGACGAACAACTGGATGGATCCGAAGGAAGCTTACGCCATGGCGGCGGAAATTTTCAAGGGTTCGATGAAGGGCCGCACGATGTATGTCATCCCCTTCTCCATGGGCCCTGTCGGCTCTCCGTTCGCAAAAGTCGGCATCGAGCTGACCGATTCGATCTATGTCGTCCTGAATATGGCGATCATGACCCGCGTCGGCACGGCCGTTATGGATATGCTCGGCGATTCGACCGATTTTGTACATGGCCTGCACTCCAAGTGCGAGTTAGATGAAGAGAAGAGATACATTCTCCAGTTCCCGCAGGACAACACCATCTGGTCCTGCAACTCCGGTTACGGCGGAAACGTGCTGCTGGGCAAAAAGTGCTTTGCGCTGCGCATCGCTTCCTACCAGGGCTGGAAGGAAGGCTGGATGGCTGAGCATATGCTCATCCTCGGCATTGAGAATCCGCAGGGCGAAGTCAAGTATGTCGCGGCTGCTTTCCCGTCTGCCTGCGGCAAGACAAACCTCGCGATGCTCATTCCGCCGGAGCTGTACCGCGAAAAGGGCTACAAGGTCTGGACGGTCGGCGACGATATCGCCTGGCTGCGCGTAGGCCCGGACGGCAGACTGTGGGCTATCAACCCCGAAGCCGGCTTCTTTGGCGTGGCACCTGGTACGAACGCGAAGTCCAACCCGAATGCGCTTGCTTCCACGCAGAAGGACACGATCTTTACCAACGTTGTATACAATCCCGAAGATGGCACTGTTTGGTGGGAAGGCCTCGACAAGAACCCGCCGAAACATGCGCTTGACTGGAAGGGCAACCCCTGGGATCCTTCCTCTGATGTCAAGGGCGCGCATCCCAATTCCCGCTTTACCGCTCCGGCGAAGAACTGCCCGTGCATTTCTGCTGAGTGGGAAGCGCCGCAGGGCGTGCCTCTGTCTGCGATCATCTTCGGCGGTCGCCGCGCGAAGACTGCTCCGCTGGTTTACCAGTCCCGCGACTGGACGCACGGCGTGTTCGTCGGCTCGATCATGGCTTCCGAGACGACGGCTGCGGCTTCGGGCGCTGTCGGCGTAGTGCGCCGCGACCCGATGGCGATGCTACCGTTCTGCGGTTACAACATGGGCGACTACTGGCAGCACTGGCTCGATATGGGCAAGAAGATCAAGAATCAGCCGAAGATCTTCAACGTCAACTGGTTCCGTCTCAATGAGAACGGCTCGTTCATGTGGCCGGGCTTCGGCGACAACTTCCGTGTGCTCGAGTGGATCATCAAGCGCTGCGAAGGCAAGGTCGACGCCAAGATGACCGAAATCGGCTACATCCCCGAGGCGGAGGACATTAACCTCGAGGGCATGGATTACGAGATCGAGAAGGGCCACAAGTTCACGATCGAGGATCTGCGTTCCATCCTCTCCGTGGAGAAGCCGTACTGGCTGGAAGACGTCAAGAGCATCAAGGAGTTCTACGCCAAGTTCGGCGACAAGCTTCCCAAGGAGCTTGCCAAGGAGCTCGAGACGCTCGAAGCGAACGTTTCCAAGTAAAGACAGCTGTAAAATGCGCCGCGAAACCGTTACGGTTTCGCGGCGCGTTTGTTTTACGCAGACAAAGGATAAAACAGCGGCTTCAGCGCAGCTTTTCATACCAGTTTTTATATTGTTCAAAAGAGAAAGCGGGGCAGCCGTACAGGTAATGGTTGAAATACCGCTTGCCGCCGATGTACCATTCGATCAGGAGCATGCCCTTGTCGGAATAGAAGAAGGGGAGCTGCCCGAGCGAAGCAATCCCATTTTCGTCCACAGAAAAGTCGCCCGACAGGAGGCAGGCCTGCGTGTCCATATCCGTTATGGAAAAAGAGCCGGAGACCTTTTCCAGCGTGTCGTTTGCCGCAACAACGCGGATGTGCCAGTCCTCAGGTTCGGCGATAAAGATAGAGAACGGCGCCTGCGCGCGCTTGATGTAGTCAAAGGCGATCTTTTTTTCAAAATAATAGTCGACGACGGCGTCCGACATCTGCGGCCATCCGTCGAGTAGATTCCACCAGATGACGCCGCCGGCCGCTGGCTTGCGGACGCGCATGCTCTCGATGAAGAACTTTTTTGCTTCCGCCTGAGAGAATTGCGACGCGAGCGAAAAGCCTTCGAGCGTGGAGGGAACTTCGCCGAAGAGCTGCCGGATCTGCCGCTCCATCAGAAGGACGCGGTGGTCGCGGTTGCGCTGGTCGGAGGAGTGCAGGTTCCATTCGCGGTTGTCCGTGATGGGCCAGAGCGCCGAAGGGCTGATGAACTTCTTGATGGACGCAGGGGAGGGGCAGCCATGGTAACCAACCTCGCTGACAAAGTGCGCTTTGAAGGTCGTGTAGTAGCGGCTCTTGTAATAATCGCGCGGCCCCCAGGTATGATCCTCCGGGATACGGCTGTAGCCGTATTCGCGCACGATCTCAGGCGCGATGTAGGGAGAGCTCGGCAAATAGGGGCGGTTTTTATCATTTTCGTAGATCACGCGCGGCAGCGTTTCGCGCGTGATACGGTTCTGATTCGGGTCTGTGCCGACGCGGTAAATGACCTGATCGCATTCGTTGTCGCCGCACCAAAGCACCAGACTGGCGTGGTTGCGCAGACGGCGCACGACGCTCGTTGCCTCCTCGCGCATTGCCGCTAAGAACGAATCCGTCTGCGGGTATGCGTGGCATGCCATGGCAAAGTCCTGCCAGACCATGACGCCATTCTCGTCGCAGAAATCAAAAAAGCGGTCTTCTTCATAGACGCCGCCGCCCCAGCAGCGCACCATGTTGCAGCCCGACTCACGCAGAAGTTCGAGCGCCTGATCGAGACGCCCGGCGTCGCGGCTGTGGAAAGCGTCGAGCGGCACCCAGTTCGTGCCCTTGCACATGACGGGAACACCGTTGATGAGGAACTGGAAGCAGCCATTCTCGCCGTCGGTGCTGTCGGTGCGCTTGAGCTCGACGGTGCGCACGCCCACAGCGAGCGTCTTTTCAGCTGCGAGCGCTCCGCCGCGATAAACGCGCACGCTTGTCTGATAAAGTGCAGCCTCGCCATATCCGTACGGCCACCAGAGATGCGGAGCGCTGATGTCCAGGTCTACGATGCCCGCCTTGAAGCGCAGGGGAGAGGACGCGGTAAAGGTGGAATCCCCGCACCGGCCCGTGATCTCGATGCGCATATCGGAGGAGAAGCCTCCCTCGAGCTCGTAGCAGAAGCGCAGCTGTGCCGAGGTATGGTCGCACGAAAGCACATAATAAAACAGCTGCGAGATCTCGCATGCGTCTTTGATCTCCAACGCAGCGCCGCGCCAGATGCCCGCGCTCACCGCGCGCGGAAAAATATCCCATCCGTACCCGTGCGGCGCTTTGCGCACATGGACGCAGTCGAAATTCCCGTCCTCGCCGCTGGCAAGGCTGTGGATGGTGTAGGGCGGGTCCTGTGCCTCCAGTACGGCGGAGCGGATGCGTACAGTCAGGATGTTTTTGCCATTGCGCCGCAGATGCGGACCGATGTCGAATGAAACAGGGATGAGCATATTTTTCGATTCACCCAGGTATACGTCGTTCAGCCAGTACTGTGCAAAGCAGTCGACCCCGTCAAAACGCAGGGAAACCGGGCGGGTTGACGCCTCAGCCGGCGTGTCAAAAACAGTCTCGTACCACCATTCGTACGACTCGTACTCCTGCGTAAGGAGGATGTTTTCGCCGAAGAACAGGTCTTCCGGCAGATATCCCGCGCGGGAGAGATCCAGCTCGACGTTTCCGGGAACCTCGGCGTCAATGGCGGTGAGATTGAGCGCGCTGAGCGCCTTCGGCGATGTGCATTCGTATGTACCCTGCTTGAAAAATGTCAGCTTCCATTTGCCGTTCAGAGAGATGCTTTTCATATGGGGCGTGCCTCCTTTTCAAAAAGTGTCTTTTCCAGCTCCGCGCAAAGATAGTGATATACGGGCAGATGGTATTCCTGAACCTTGTACGTTTCCGTTTCCGGAACTTTGATGACGACACTGCACAGCGCGTCGAGCTTACAGGAACGTGCGCCGGTCAGCGCCATGGTTTCAATCCCAAGCGTGCGCGCGACTTTGATGGCATTCACGACGTTCGCGGAGTTGCCGGAGGTGGAGAGCCCCACGACGAGATCGCCGGGGCGCGCGTAGCCGTATACGAGCTGCGCATAGACCATATCAGAGGCGACGTCGTTTGCGAAAGCGGAGAGCACCGCGCCCTGGCTCGGCAGAGAGATAGCCGGGATGCCCTCCTGCAGATGTGAGGCGAGATACTCTGCTTCTTCAGGGAAAAGGCGCGCGATCGCCTCTTTGCTGGCAGCTGCGATGGGGCGCGGCGAAAGAAAGCCTTTCATAAGCTCACCGACGATATGGTCGCAGTCGGCGCAGCTGCCGCCGTTCCCGCATAGCAGGATCTTACCGCCGGCGCGGTAGGTCTGGATCATCAGCTCGAGCGCTTTGCAAATGCTCTCTTCACAGACGGATAGCGCCGGGTAACGCGCGAAAAGCTCGTTCATTTTACAGCCTCCTTTGCACTTATCGCTACGGCCACCGCCGCATAGTCGCCGATCGATTCGCCGAGCCCGGCGGGAACGACCTCGACCGCTTCACGCGAGCAGGCGATGGCCTCCTCCTGCATCACACGCTGCGTTTCCGGCCACAGGAGATGACGGCAGCGGACAAACACGCTGCCGAGGATGATGCGGTCGGGGTTGAGGATGTCCGTCAAAATGGAGAGGCCCAAGCCAAGCTTCCTCCCGCAGAGTGCGAAAATTTCTTTTGAGAGGGGATCGCCGGCGTCGGCGCACTGAGCGATTTTTTTAGTGGTAATGCTGTCCAGTTCCGACATATCCGCGCAGAAAGCGGTGCGTCCGCCGCACTGGAGCTGCTCGAGTGCGCGCATGCGGCCGAGCTGTGCGATGCCGCCGCCGCTGCAAAAGCCTTCAAAAGAGCCGGCTTTGCCGAAGCCCACGGGGCCGAACGCTTCCAGCCGGATGTGGCCGACTTCTCCTGCCATGCCGTTGGTTCCCTCATAAAGGCGGCCATCCAGGATTAAGCCTGCGCCGAGACCTGTTCCGAAGGTCAGAAAAATCACATTGTCAAACCCGCGGCCTGCACCGAAGCGCCATTCAGCAAGCGCGCAGGCGTTCGCGTCGTTCTGTATGCGAACCGGAACGCAGAGCCGGCGCGCGAGGATATCCGTTACCGGAATGTTATCCCATCCCGGAAGATTGGGGGGAGAAAGGACGACGCCCGTCTTGCTGTTGAGCGGCCCGCCGCAGCTGACACCGGCGGCTTCAATCTCGCCGCCGAAGGACAGAGCAAGGTCTGCCAGCGTCTCCAGCAGCGCTTCCGGAGAAGGAAAGCACGCGGTTTCCACCTGTTTGCGGCCGACCAGTTCGATCTTTTCTGATTCATATTGTGCGGCACAGACGGCGCATTTTGTGCCGCCGATATCGATGCCAATGTACAAAAAAATCACCTCGGTAAAATCATATCAGGCAGGGCGCACTGCGGCTTTTCAAAATTTCAGAAACAGTGCGCATTTTTTCGGATTTTGAAGAAAAAGCGGATGAAGATCCTTGCGGAAAAAGAAGCTTGTTGCCGACTGTACGACAAAAGCAATAAAAAATAGCCTGCGGCTATTTTTTATACGCATGCACGGCGGTTGCCCGCAGGGCGAGACGCGCGCGAATGAAATCGAGGTTTTTATTGCGGAGCAATAAAAAAAGAACAGGCATACAGCGCACGTTTGCGCTTGCAATGCCTGTGTTTTTCACGTAGGATATAGGTGTGCGGTGCATGCCGGCGGCAAGGGGGAATCAGGCTTTATGAAAGAACTGGAGAGTGCGCGCCTGCTTGCGCAGGACTGGGGCGGAGATCACTCGCAGCTTTATATCAAAAAGCACACGGTAGATGCGGACTATGCGCTGCATTGGCACGACTTTTTTGAACTGGAGATCGTGCTGCGCGGGCGCGGCACGCAGGTCCTGAACGGCCGCTCTTATCCGCTCACACGCGGGAGCGTGTATCTGCTGAGCCCCACCGACTTTCATGAGATCAGAGTGGACGAAACAATTGAGATCTATAATCTGATGTTTCAGAAGGATTTTCTCGCCGACGAGCTGCTCGATGTTTTTATCCATGCGCCGGGCGACATTATCTTTAAGGCTGACGAGCAGCTTCTTCAGGAGCTGACAGCGCTGATGGAGCTGCTGCACGCGGCGTTTGTGCGCGAGCAGCGTTTTCGCAAAACATACATGGATAATCTGCTCGAATGCCTGTTCATTGCGGTGCTGCGCCGCGTGACGGCGGATGTGCCGCCGGCTGACGCGGAGCGCTCGCCTGTCCAGCGGGCGCTTTTGGCGATGCATGTCGATTTTCGAACGAATCCCTCGCTTCAGGAGATGGCGCGCGTCGTCGGTCTGAGCTCCAATTACTTCAGCGAGCTGTTCCATAAGGCGACGGGCAGTACCTATACGCAGTATCTGAAGATACTGAAATTGGGATATGCCAAAAAGCTGTTGCGCTCGACGGAGCTTCCGGTCACAGAGATCTGCTATGCCAGCGGTTTTGAATCGCTCTCCAATTT
>CAKTWY010000056.1 GCA_934630445.1 uncultured Eubacteriales bacterium | reverse complement strand
GCCCGGGAACTGCATTTCATCGTTCGTTATCCATTTTTGTTGCTCTGCAATAAAAAACTCCGATTTCATTCGCGCGCGTCTCGGCAACCGCCGTGCATGCGTATAAAAAATAGCCTGTGTCTATTTTTTATATCCGTTTATGCCTGCGGACCGGAAGGGCCGTCGGTGTAAACCGTACGTGCAATATAGCCCAACGCCCGGTTTGAAAGCCCTGCGAAAAACGGTACATTGGCGTCCTGCTCCCTGCAGACGTGTGTCAGAGCAATAATGACGAAGATCAGCACCAGCAGCGATACAATACCGTTGACGAAGCTGAGAATGCCCGCGACGATGCCGCCGAGGAACGGGATCGCACTGAAGACCGACAGAATGCCGAACACCGCCGACACGCACGAACTGAAGATGGTAAGGAAAAACGCCTGGATGACCTGCTTCGTCAGCCATTCGTCGCGCTCGGCCAAAATGACAAAACCAAGCAGCAGCCCGCAAAGAAGCGTTTGCCCCAAAAATGCGAGCACAAATGCCACCATCGCATAAAACCACAGACAAATCCCGTACTTGCCCTTTTTCATACCTGCCACCATTCCTTCTCTTTTTTTGGCCGCTCGCGGGCGGCCGTTCTGATATCCCCGCTTTTAGTGTAAAGCAGCGCGGCTGTCAGGTCAAGTAAAAAATCGATTGCGTTATTTTGTAAAGCGTGCATTTTTTGATTGACGAATAGGATGGTATATGCTAATATGAAGTAAACTTCATAAGAAGCAAACTTCATATTTGGAAAGGTTGCGACCATGAAAACAAAGCTGAAGGAACTGCGCACGCTTTCAGGGATGACGCAACAGCAGCTGGCCTCCCTGGTCCGTGTATCGGCCAGAACGATCATATCCATCGAGAAGGAGCAGTACAACCCCTCTTTGATGCTGGCGTACCGGCTTGCCTGCGTATTTCACATCACGGTGGAAGAGCTGTGCTGCCTGGAAGAAAACAAGAGATTGGAGGATGAAACGTATGAAACGCTTTGAGCATTTGCCGTATACACAAAAAATCCAATGGCGGATCCGCATTTTATGGCTGGTTGTCGTTTTGATGCTGGCGTACATGTTCGTCGTCGGAGAGACGGGCGGCGGCGACTCGAGAATCATGACAGATCTGGCGAAACGTGTCAGCCGCATCATCTTCTTCGGCGGCTTCATCTATGTCATTTACAGAATTGTTCATAACAAAAAGCTGCTGAAAGACCGCGCGCTGCTCAAAGAACAGATGCAGACCGAACTGGATGAAAGAAACCGGTATCTCCATGACAAAAGCGGCGGAGTGGTATGGGATGTTCTGGTGATATGCCTGCTTTTTATCACGCTGACGGCTTCTCTGTACAACATGACGGCCTTTTATACCTCCGCGGTGATCCTGGCGCTGGCCATCGCCTCCAAAGCGGGCGCATATTTTGTCTTCAGCCGCAGGTAACGGGAACGGCCCTGCGAAAATCAGAAGGGGCGGCAGCGAAAACGCTGCCGCCCCCCGTATTCGCTTGGAAGCAAACCGATCTCCAGCGGGAACACCTTACCGGTTTGCCTGCACGTAGACCGCCCGGATGTCGTCGTATCCCAGTACGCGCAGAGAGCCGATCGTGCGCGTGCGCCCATAGGAGACGTCGGTTGCGAGCGTATCAAGCATATCGTCCGTCTGCACGCCGATGCCGAGAGCGGTAAAGCACGTCGGCATCTGAAGCGAACGGAAATACGCCGCTGTACGCTCGATGCCGGCCTCGGCTGCGGCGCGCTCGTCCATGCCGTCAATACCCCAGACGTTTTTCGCATAGCGCGCGAAGCGCGCGGGGCAGAGCGCTGCGTCGTAGCGGGCCCACGAATCCCAGATGGCGGAGAGGCTTGCGCCATGCGCGACGCCGAAGCGCGCGCTCAGCGCGTGGCCGAGCTGGTGCGGGGCAAAATCGGTCACCGCGCCCAGACCTGTCAGACCGTTGTGCGAAAGGCTGCCGCACCACATCAGCTCGCTCATCGCGTGCGCGTCTGCGGGGTTTGCGACAGCCGCCGGGCCGTGACGGATGACTACACGCAGGAGCGCCTCGGCCAGCTCGTCCGTCAGGTCGTTGCCCTCGGTGGGATTAAAGTAACGGTCGAGCGTGTGCATCATGATGTCCACCACGCCGCACGCGACCTGATAGGGCGGCAGCGTCGCGCACAGCGCCGGGTCCATCAGCGCAAAGCGCGGCCTGTGGTGCGGGGAGGAGAGGCCCCGCTTGTTCATTTCCTCCGTGTTGGTCAGTACGGCCGAATCGCTCATCTCACTGCCTGCCGCGGGGATCGTAAGGATCACGCCGACCGGCAGAGCTTTCGTGAGCGGCGTCTTTTTCAGCCACAGATCCCAGATATCCGCACCCGGGCTGGCGAGCGCGTCTGCCACGGCCTTGGCCGTATCGATCACGCTGCCGCCGCCGACGGCGAGGATGAAATCCGCGCCGAATTCCGCCGCAGCCCCGGCCGCTTTGCGCGCAAAGGCGAGCGTCGGGTTCGGCTGGACGCCGCCGAAGGCAAGGCATGCGATGCCCCCGTCTGCGAGCGCGCGCTCTGTTTCGCCGATCAGGCCGCTTTTGACGGCGCTGCCGCCGCCGTAGAGGAGAAACACGCGCTTGGCGCTCGCCGCCTCAAGCTCCGGCACAAGATGCGCGCGCGCGTCACTGCCGAAAATGACCTTGGTCGGCGTATAGCTGATAAAAGAATGCATCAAATAATACCTCCGTTTCGTTTTTCCTTATGTTACACCTGCTACATTACACCCGCGCCCGCAGGCGCGTGCGCCAACGTGCGACTGTGCGCCGCGCGTGCATCGCATGTTTGCGCACTCAATTTTCATGGAACCGGGGATTCACTCTCCGGTTCCATACCCTGAGCTGCCGCAATCGGCGGCAGCCTGCTCCCGTACCCAAAACAAGCGCTCGCGCTTGTTTTGGATTTATTATACCACGCGCAGTGTGCAAAGTCGATAGCATCAGCATACTGCCGCCCTGCAGGCGAAGACACGCTGATGCGGCAGAATTGGAACGGATTCACAATAAAGTCAAACTTATATCTTGCAATCGACGCCGGCTTGTACTATAGTAATGTTAGCACTCTGATACGAAGAGTGCTAACATTTGTTTTGAGGTGAAGTTTCATGGCGACAAAGCAGTTTAAGGCCGAGTCGAAGCGCCTGCTCGATCTGATGATTCACTCGATCTATACGCATAAGGAGATTTTTCTGCGCGAGCTGATATCCAACGCGAGCGACGCCATCGATAAGCTCTATTTCCGTTCCCTGACAGACGACAGCGTCAGCCTTGCGCGCGACGATTTTCGTATCGACCTGAAGGTGGAGCGCGACAAGCGGCTCATTACACTCTCCGACAATGGCTGCGGCATGACGAAGGAAGAGCTGGAGTCGAACCTCGGCGTCATTGCGAAAAGCGGCTCGCTCGCCTTTAAGAGCGAGAATGAAGCGGCGAAAAATGATGTCGATATCATCGGCCAGTTCGGCGTGGGCTTTTATTCGGCGTTTATGATCGCGTCGAACGTCAGGGTGATCAGCCGTGCCTACGGCAGCGACGAGGCGTATAAGTGGGAGTCGAACGGCACCGCCGGCTATACCATCGAGCCGGCGGAGAAGGATACGTTCGGCACGGATATTTACCTGACTGTGAAGGAGAACACGGAGGAGGAGAATTACGACGAGTTCCTGGAGGGCAATCGCCTTGCCTCCATCGTGCGCAAGTATTCCGACTATATCCGCTACCCCATCCATATGGACATGGAGCGCACCCGCGCGAAGGAAAAGCCCGCGGATGCGCCCGAAGACGCGAAGACCGAGTACGAGACCGTGCTGGAGGATACCGTCCTCAACAGCATGACTCCGCTCTGGAAGAAGGATAAAAAGGACATCACGCCCGAAGAATACGCCAAATTCTATCAGGAGAAGTTTTACGACTTCACCGAGCCCGCGCACGTCATCCACTATAAGACGGAAGGCCTTTCCTCCTATAACGCGCTCCTCTTTATCCCGAAAAAGCCCGCCTACGACTATTACACGCGCGAGTATGAAAAGGGGCTGCAGCTTTTCTCGAACGGCGTGCTCATCATGGACAAATGCGCCGATCTGCTGCCCGACCACTTCAGCTTTGTGCGCGGACTTGTCGATTCACAGGATCTCTCGCTCAACATTTCACGTGAGATGCTCCAGCACGACCGTCAGCTGCGCATGATCGCGGCGAGCATTGAGAAGAAGATCAAATCGGAGCTTCTGAAGATGCAGAAGGATGAGCGTGAAAAATACGATGAATTTTTCAAGAACTTCGGCCTGCAGCTGAAGGTCGGCGCCTATACCGGCTTTGGCGCGAATAAAGAGCTGCTGCGTGAACTGCTGATGTTCTACTCCGCGCAGGAGAAAAAGCTCATCACCCTCAGCGAGTATGTCGCGAATATGAAAGAGGGCCAGGACGTCATCTACTTTGCCAGCGGCGAGAGCTATGAGCGCATCGACCGTCTGCCGCAGACGGAGCTCGTGCGCGAGCGCGGGTTTGACATCCTCTACCTGGTCGACGACGTCGACGAATTCGTCATCCGCATGCTGGACGAGCACGAGGGCAAGAAGTTTAAGTCCGTCTCCGCAGGCGACCTTGACCTGACGAGCGAGGAGGAAAAGAAAGCGGCCGAGGAGAAGACAGCCGCCAACCGCGATCTGTTCGACTTTATGAAGGAGAGTCTCGGCGGCAAAGTTGCCGGCGTGCGCCTGTCCTCGCGCCTGAAAAACCATCCGGTCTGCCTCGCAAGCGAGGGAGGCGTGTCCATCGAGATGGAAAAGGTGCTCAACGCCATGCCCACGCAGGAGAAGATCAGCGCGCAGAAGATCCTCGAGATTAACGGCAGCCACCCGGTCTTCGATACGCTGCAGACGCTGTACGCCGCAGATAAGGACAAGCTGAAAAAATATGCGTCCATTCTTTACGCCCAGGCGCTTCTCATCGAGGGCCTGCCGCTGGAAGACCCGGCCGCATTTTCAAACGATATCTGCGAATTGATGACGGACGCGAAGTAATTCGTGCGGCATCAGGCCTTTCAGGCGCGGCCGCCGGAGGCATGTAATGTGGATATTTGAAGGGCGTCACCGCTTTTTACCGGCGGTGACGCCCTTGTTTTGTATGATATGTTTCGTCGCCTTGTCCGGTTTGTTTTGCTGACCGCAGCATGTCGGAAATGAAATCAGCCTTAAGTGAGGAGTATTCCAATAAGCGGATCTCCCCATGTGATACAATGGTTTCCTTCAGCGCTGAGTATTCCTGAACTTTATCCGGGTGCGCTCTCAGGTATTCCCGTAAAAGAATGTTGTCATTCCATATATTCCCTCCCCAAAGGCATATATGCAGATTGAACTTTCTCTCTCCGCTGCGCCGCGTGAAATAAATCCTTCCATGAACGCCGCATTCACCATGGCACACGTACCCGAGCTGCGTGACTGTCTCGGTCAGCACGTTCGGCGGAGGATATTGCTCGACACCAAAAAGAATATCAATAATGGGTTTTGCTGTCATACCGGCGATCGATGTGCTGCCAATATGTTCGATACATGGTGAAGGCGCATTCAATGCCGCCTGCAAACGGTCTTTTTCTGCCAGAAATTGAACAGGCCAGAGAGGCGTGTATTTTTCCAATGAAACGATCTCGTCTATATGCATGGTGCGCACCAACCCGTCGTTTTAATATGCTGTATGCTTGTCATTATAGCATGCGTAAACCGTGCCTGCAAACGCGATTTGTCCATTCCAACCGGAGAAAGAAAGAACCGCCGCGGAATACTCCGCGGCGGTTCTTTCTGCTTGGCGGCTGAAGGTCTGCGGCCATCGCCGCGCCGGCATCAGCCACTTTTATTTGATCAAAAACGTTTTGATCTCATAGGGTTTGAACACAGTGCTGAGCACGCCGTCCGCATACGCGGCGGGCGCGATGGCGCGCTCGAGAAGATCCGTTTCAAAAGCCTCACCTTCCAGCGAAAGGGCGATCTTTGCGCGCGTTCTGCGCCCGTGGATCTCATACGCGCGGATCACGACGCCAGCGCCGTCCTCAGCGGGCTTGAGCACGTCGAGCACGATGTTCCCATACTCCGCTGCGGCAAAGGACGCGGCGGAAGCGAGCGCGCCGGCCTTGTCGGTCACGACACCTGTGAGCGGGGTGTTGAGGTCGTATGCCACGCGGTGCGTGTTCGCCTGCTTCCAGCCCTCGGCGTGCGGATAGATCGAATAGGTGAAATTGTGCACCTCACGGTCGGCGTCGACATTCGGGAACGTCGCGCTCTTTAAAAGACTCAGGCGCATCACGCCGTCGTGCACGTCGTGGCCGTATTTGCAGTCGTTCATCATCGACATGCCGTATCCGTCCTCGGACACGTCGGCCCACTTGTGCGCGCACGTCTCAAACTTCGCAAAATCCCACGAGTTGGAGCAGTGCGTCGGGCGCTCGACGTTGCCGAACTGGATGTCGAAGCTCGCTTTTTCCGCGAAGATGTCGACCGGGAAGGCGGCCTTCACATGAATATGTGTTTCCTTCCAGTCGATCTCGGTCACAAAATCGACGCGGCGGCTCATTTTGTACAGCACGACATCCTGGCGGATCGTGGAGGACAGATAGCGGTAGCAAAGGCGCACCACGGCGCGGTTGGCACCGTTCTCGGCAAGCTCAAAGGAGACGAGGTCGTCGACCTCCCAGCGGTGCTCGCGGTAGTAGCGGTTCAGATCCCAGGCGTCAAACTGGTGGGGGATGTCCTCGTACGTCTCGATCACGTTCGCGCGCTTGCCCTCCGGCACGAGCTCGCGATCGTTTTCGATATCAAAGATGGAGCTTAAATGGCCTTTTTCATCAAACGTCAGCGTCAGCACGCCGTTTGTGATGGTACGCCCTTCCATCTTTGCGCACGGGGCGAAACGCTCGTCCGCATCCGATACCGTGAAAGTCGCATAGCCCATCGCCGGCACGTTCTCGGCATAGAAGATGGCGCCGCCGTCCGCCGTTTTCTGCACGGCTACGGCGCTGCCGTCGCCTGCGCGCAGCGCCGCGGCGTCCAGCCCGGCGGGAAGCGTGACAAAGCCCGAGCGCGTATAGCCGAGGCTGTTGAAGACCACGACCTTGCGCCCCGCCGCCGCGGTCGCATCCGCGATCGCCTGCAGCGCCTCGTCCGCGATACCGTGCGCGGTGTCTAAAATTTCTTTGTAGATCACGTCCGTGTCGTCGTATACTTCCTTGATCGACGAGCCGGGGATGATGTCGTGGAACTGGTTCGTCAGCGTCTTCGTCCACAGGCGGCGCAGCGTATCGTTCGGGCAGGAATCCTTCAGCCCCAGCGCCTTTGCCATAACGCTCGCGCTCTCCGCGCGCATCAGCGCATATTCGGATTTGCGGTTTTTGCGCTTGTTTTTGGCGATGGAGGTGTACGTGCCGCGGTGATACTCAAAGTAAAGCTCTCCGTGCCACGCGGGCAGGCGGGGATTATCGCGCGTTTCCTCATCCAGATGCTCGAAAAATCCGATCGGCGAGATGCTCTCCGTGCGCGGGCAGGAGGGGATGCCGCGTTTCATGCGCATATGGTTTTCCACCATCCAGCGCGTGGTGCCGCCGCCGCCGTCGCCATAGCCGTATGCCTCGAGATAGTCGCTCGTCACATCCTTGGAGGAATAGCGCTTCCAGCCGCCCATGACCTCGTCCGGGCAGAACATGGCGTTATAGGTGCTGCCCCAGCTGGTGCGCCAGTCGCCTTCGGGATAGTGCTGGTCGTACCCCGTCGCGGGGATGAAGTGCGACAGAATGGACGAGCCGTCGATGCCCACCCAGTTGAACGTATCGTAGGGCAGGGGGTTGGTGTCGTTCCAGTTGATCTTCGTCGTCATGAAGTAGTCCACGCCCGCTTTTTTGCAGATCTGCGGGAGCGCGGCGCTGTAGCCGAAGACGTCCGGCAGCCACAGCAGGCGCGAATCGACGCCGAATTCCTCCATCATAAAGCGCTTGCCGTAGATGAACTGACGCACGAGCGATTCGCCCGAGGTCAGGTTGCAGTCCGCTTCCAGCCACATGCCGCCGTCCGCGCACCAGCGCCCTTCGCGGATACGCTCGCGGATGCGCTCATACTCTTCGGGATGGTCCTCTTTCACATACTGGTACAGCTGCGGCTGGCTGGACATGAACATGTAGTCGGGGTATTCGTCCATCAAAGCGAGCGCGGTGGCAAAGCTCCTCGCCGCCTTGCGGCGCGTGTGGGCAAACGTCCACTGCCACGCCACGTCGATGTGCGTATGTCCGATCGCGTAACAGACCGGAAGCTCCGCCTTGCCGCAGACCTTCTGATAAAATTCCGTTTCCAGATACGCGATCGCCGCTTCCACCGACTGGGAAAACGCCTTTGACGGCAGCTCGCGCAGATCAAGAAGATTGACCGCCTCCACCAGCGAGCGCGTGATCATCAGCCGGTCGGGATTGTCCTTGGGCAGCAGGCTTGCCGTATCATACGGAACGCGCAGGTCGTAAAACAGCTTTTCAGCGCGCAGATCCGGGCAAAAGGCCTGCACCTTGAAATGGCACGGCGCGTTTTCGTCTCCCGACCAGGTCTGATCCTCGTGCACCATGCCGGACCATGCGTCAAAATCGACCGTGATCTTCTGCCCGGCCGGCGCGCCGTCGGTGATCTTGACCTCGCGGTGGTGCGTATCCATGCCCTGGACGATTCGCCCGTCGACATAGACGAGCAGCTGCGGATTTACCGCCTCCCACCGGCCCTCGCGGTCAGTGAACAGCTCCAGGCGGATCGGGCGGCCCGCCATCTGCTCCGGAACGGTGAATTCGACGCGGAACCACGCGTCCATGTCGTAGCCGCCCCAGGTCTCGCTGTTTCGGAAGATGCGCAGCCTGCCGGGGTCTGAAAAATCGGGCTTTCCTTCAGCGTACAGCACGTGATCGAGGATAAACGCGTCCTGCTTGATCTGCCCGCCGATCACGCCGAGCAGCTTGCCGATGCGGGGAATGTCGTGATAGTAGAACATGTTTCTATTTCCTTTCCTTTTATCTGTCGTCGCGGCGCATACCGCGCTTCAGGCAAAATAAACCGGCGCGGTCACCGCAAGGTTCGTCCGCTGCGCGCCCAGCGTGCCGACAAGCTCCGCGCGCAGCCATGTAAGCGCGGAAGCGTCGAGCGTTGCCTCGCCGCCCCCGGCGGGGAGCGTCGCCACGGTGCGGGCGCCGTTCCCAATGAGGTTGATGCCTTCGGGCACGATGCCGAAGGGCTCCCAGTGCTGACGGCGGAAGTTCAGGTCACACCGCAGACGTACCGTGACCGTTCCCCGGGGCGCGGTTTCGCCGCAGTTATAGCAGTTTTCACCCGAGCGCACCGTCAGATCGACCAGCGGGCCGAGGGTGACGTGCGTACGCCCCGCGCGCAGCGCGTCGAGTGCGCTGTCCACTGTAACGGCGTCGCCTGTAAAGCCGAGCATCGTGCAGGCAAACGGACGCGGCGTCTCCGGGTCAGAGTGCCAGTCGCGCCCGTAGCTCGGCGTAAGATGGAACCCTTCGTCCAGCTTTTTGTTCCAGAACTCAAGCGCCAGGACTGTTTCCTGCCGCAGGGTGGGCGAGTCGCCGGACCAGATCTCCATATAATGCGGCAGCGACCAGTCGCGCACGAGAAAGTTCCAGTGGCACCCGCAGCACATCGGCGCGCCGAGGCGGAACGGATGCGCCACACCGATGATGCCGTCCGCCTCGCGCACAGCCTTCATCTTTTCGTCGATATTCGAGGGAACGGCGTCGCGCCAGTCGACGTATTTTTTCGCACCGAGCACCACCATATGGCCGAAAAATGTCGTCCATTCGATCCCGACATGCACAGGAAGCGTCTCGCGCTGCAGTTCGGGTGTGTTTTCATAAATGCCGGAGGAGGTGTTGTGGTCCGTCAGCGCCAGGAATTCCAGCCCGAAAGCCTTTGCCTTGCGGCATAATTCCTCGAGCGTCTGGCTGCCGTCGCTGTTATAGGTGTGCGTGTGCAGCTCGCACGCGCGCCAGTTCAGGGCGTTATTCATGGCTCATTCCTCCCCCTCGATTTTCAGGTGATACGTCACGTCGCCGGTAATAATCGCGTGCACGTTGATCACCGCGCGCCAGTCGCCGGTGCCGATCGCCCCGCGGTAAAAGCCGAGCGAAGCGAAGTCTTCGCCGATCTCATGCTCCTGCGTAGGATTGTGGCGGTGCGCGCACCCGCGGTACGCACCCGACGCGTCGTCAAACGACAGCGTGAGAAAATTCGACAGCGGCAGATGCTCGCGGAACTGCTCTTCAAAGTGATTCAGAAGCGATTTGTCATACTGCTTTGCGCCCTCATAGAGGAACGGCCTGCAGACTTCCTCATCGTACACATACTTTGGCTGATAGGTGAAAGTGATGTGCAGCTTTTTGTAGCGCTTTGCCACAGGGAAAAAGTGAATAATGTTCGTCAGCTCCTGCTCGGGATAAACCGCGTCGTTTACCTCCAATAGAATGTCTGCCATTTTGCATCTCGCTTTCCTCAAAAAATGTTTGCTTTTTATCTATTTCATATTGCTGACAAATGGTTCATCATGCGCACGCGCCACGCGCCGCCGGCATAACATGCCAGTAAAACGGAGGTGCTAATATGCCGAATGATATCATGGACCCCGCAGACGCGCGCAGCGTCATACCCTATGACCGCGAGCGCGCGGTCGCCTACGCCCACCGGTGGGCATATTTCAGAAATCCCGCATTTTTTGACTTTCAGGATATCGGCGGAGACTGTACAAACTTTGCCTCCCAGTGCCTGTATGCCGGCAGCGGCGTAATGAATTTCACCCCGGTCTACGGCTGGTACTACATAAATGCCGAAGAGCGCACGCCGTCGTGGACGGGGGTCGAATATTTTTACAATTTCCTTACGCAGAACACCGGTCCGGGCCCTTTTGGTGTCGAAACAGATATTTACGAAGTGCAGCCGGGCGATTTCGTGCAGTTGGCGTTTGAAGACAGTACGTTTGCGCATACGCCGGTGATCGTCTTTATTCAGGGCCAGCCCATCCCGGACAATGTATATGTCGCCGCGCATTCGATGGACAGCGACTGCCGCCCGCTCTCGAGCTACCGCTACACGGACGTGCGCTTTATCCACATCCGGGGCGTGCGTTCCGCGGCCGAAACACCCCAACCGCCGCCAGTCGCCGTGCAGCCTGCTGCGCCGCAGCAGATGCGTTTTGCACAGGATGAAAATGAACCGCCGCTTCGCCGCGGCATGCCGTGAGCCCACAAACAGTATACACCTTTCACGCGCCCCGGCGCAATGGACGGGAGCATTTCTTTTGGTGTCTGATTCTCCGCAATTCGTCCGAAAACTGCGTCTAGAGCGACGCGATGTGCGCAATTGCCTGCGCCGCGCCCGCTTCGAGGTTTGTGCGGCCGGTGATATAGTCCGCCGCACGCCGCGCGCTGTCCGTGCCGTTTTTCATACACGCGGCATAGGCGCACGCTTCAAACATGGCAAGGTCGTTTTCATTGTCGCCCACACAGGCGACCTCATCCATCGAAAGCCCCAGACGTCGGGCGATAAACCGCAGCGCTTCGCCCTTTCCGCCGGAAAGATCGTTCAGCTCGATATTGTCCGCGCCGGAGCTTGATACGCGCACACATCCCGCCGCGCGCAGCTCGCTGCGAAGCGCAGCGAGCGCGCCCGGCGTCTCGGCTTTTACAAAAATTTTCTGTACCTTGATACCGGAGAGAAGGTGCCGCCCTGCGTCCGGAACGATGTCGATTTTGAGCTTTCGCCCTTCGTCCGTATCCGTGCGGAGGAACATCTGCCGGGCGTGCACGTCCATGCAGACGCGCGCACCGACATAATACATGCAGAATGTCGGATACTTACCCAGTATGGGAACGATGCGCGCAAGCGCATCGTCCGCGATGTCATAGCTTTTGAGCAGCGCGCCGTCCGGCATGGAATAGACTGCCGAACCGCCGCTTGCCGCGATCGGCACGCTCAGCCGGATCGCATGCGTAAAGGCCGCAGCCTCCTCAAAGATCCGCCCTGAGCAGATGGTAAAGCGCATCCCCTGCGCCTGCGCCAGGCGGATGGCGCTGAGGTTCTCCTCCGGGATCCGATGCCCCTCGGCCATAAGCGTACCGTCCAGATCGAGCGCGATCAGTTTGATTTTCATACCGGCCAGTTTCCTTTTCCTGCTATACCAGCGCGTACAGCGTCTGAATGCCGTAAGGGCCGAACGTGAGCTCTATCGCGTTCGTATCCGACGTGCTGAGCGGACGACCGAACAGGTCGCGCTGCTCGATGCGCCGGATGAAGGGCGGCAGCGTGACGGTATGCGTTCCGGCCCTGCCCGAAATATCGTGCACCCGGATGAGAAAGCCCTCGCCGGACGGCGCGATCGTCGTGATTTCGAGCGCCTCGGGATAGGTAGCGCCCGGATAGGACGGGCGCATCGGGCCGGCAGGACCGCTCGCCATCAGCGCGAGCGGCTCCTCCATCAGACGCATACCGCGGCGCAGCCCGGCGCCGCTGTCCTGCGCCGCATGCGCCAGGAGGACAAAGCGGTACCTGAAGTCGCCGCCGATCCACTGGGGGAAATTGGTTCCCCACATATTGTTGAAGGTGTTGAAATAAAGCGTCGGCGCGCTCTGCTCATAGGTGTGTGCAAAGCGGTATGTGCCCGGCGCGCCGAGGGAGAAGAGGGGGATATCCTTGGAGACGATCGTAAGGCCCGATATTTCATCCGTTACGTCGACGACGCCATCTGTCGCATAATGCACATGGTTGGCGTCGTCTGCGATATCGCAGGCGGGGTCATATACGCCGCCGGTTTTGGAGACAAGCACACGCGCGCCCTGCGTGCGCAGCGGCAGCACGAAGTTCCCGGACTCGACGTAGGGCGTTTCTGCTTTCCGCTCAAGGCGCAGCTCGACGCAGCACTCGCCGCCCTCCGGCGGGAGCGACCAGACGACCGTCACCCGCTGCGCGTCGCCGTATTCCTCGGCGCTGCGCCCGTTTTCAAACGTCGCTGAAAGGCTTAATCCGTCCTCGGAGCGTTCGATCGCGCGCAGCGAGGGGAGAAACGTCTCATGCCCGCAGTACGGGTAGTCCATCCTGCCGAAGTCGTTGACGCCCCAATCCGTAAAGCGGTAGCCGTAAACGCGCAGATATTCGTTGATTTCCCAAAGGCCGTAGCGGTCGTATTGATGCAGGCCGAATACGCCCGCTTTTTCATCCGCCCACTCTCTGCCGGCGCGCTTGTCGTAAAGACTTTTCACCGCGCCGGTGGCTTCATCCAGTTCGATGCGCCAGGCGTCGTTTTCGATGGCGTATCCGGCGCGCGGCGCCGCTTGTTTGAGGGCGGGCTTTTCGTACGGTACGAGCGTGAGATAGGAC
>CAKTWY010000055.1 GCA_934630445.1 uncultured Eubacteriales bacterium | reverse complement strand
TGGAGGCGATGAGCTTGTCAAAGCCCCAGACCAGGGAGCCGCCGCCGGTCATGGTGATGCCGTTGGCTGAAATATCGCCGGTCAGCTCGGGAGGTGTGCGCTCGAGCACCCAGTGCACCGCCTCGACAATCGCCGAGGGAAGCGTCCTGAAAAAGCCCATTTCCAGGAACACCGTGAACGGAAGGGAAATCGCCACATATACGAGAATCAGGCCGTTTAAGGAGTTGACAAGCTTGATCTGATTCATGATGAAGTAAAGCGGAACAAGGATGAGCTGAACGGGGATGCCCATGCCTGCGATCACATAGGCGTGGACCGCTTTCATCCCCGGGAAATGGATGCGGGAGAGCACATACGCCGCCGGTGTCGCGATAATGAGAACCAGCAGGACCGACATTCCGACAACATAGATGCTGTTCATGAAGTTGTTTGAAAGGCTGTTCTGCGTCCATGCCTCAATGTAGTTGTTCCACTGCGGCGTTTCAAAAAGCCCCCAGGCGTTTTCAAAAAACTCCCGATTGGTTTTCAGCGAAGACACCACAATCCATAAAAGGGAGAATATGGAAAATGCACACCAAAAATAGAGGAATATACGCGCTATCAGCTTGAACAGAAAGCCGACCGCCCGCGCGCCGACGTCAGAATTTTTGCGTTTTTTTGTTTCCACTCTTCTCCCCCCTAATACTCATATCTTTCTCTGTTGAAGATGGCAAAGGCAAGCGGTATAAGCACCACGACAAAGAGGAACATCACCACGCCCATCGCCGTGGCGTAACCCATGCGGAAAACGGTTACGCGCCGGCCGAAGGCCGTGACATACATCTTGACCGCCATGTTTGTAATCGCCGCATCCGGCGGCGCGCCCGAGCCACCCCACGCATACAGAAGCCCGAACTCCTTGATGGAGTCAATAATCCAGAGCGTGACGGCGGTGCCGACGATGTTTTTAATCATGGGGAGCTTGATCAGGAAAAAGATCGTGACCTCGTTGGCGCCGTCGACTTTCGCGGCCTCGATATGGCTCTCCGGCACGCGGTCGAGTGCAGATAGAAGAATGACGCAAAAAAAGCCGCTGTAGGTCCACGCGAGCACGGCGAGCATTGCGCCGGTCAGGTTTTCGTTCGAGGTCCAGGTTCGGATGAGGTCTTCAAGGCCGATCGAACGCAGAAAGTTATTGAGAAGGCCCCACTTGGTGTTGTAAATAAAATTCCACAAAAGCGCCACGGCCACACAGCTGATGACCGAAGGGAAGAAGATGATTGCGCGCATAAGCTTTTTGCCGCGGATCTTGGTCGACAGCATGGCGCTGATAAAAAATGAGATTCCGAATACCAACGCGCCGCCGCCGAGCAGAAAAATGAGGGAAATGCGGATGGAATCCCAAAAGGCGGGGTCCTTCCACAGCTCCGCAAAATTTCGCATGCCGACATAGGTCATGTTCGCCGTAAAGCCGTTCCAGTCAGTCAGGCTCACGTAGAACGCCTGCACAGAGGGATTGATGAAAAAATAGGTGTACACCGCCAGAAGCGGCAGCAGGAAAAGGATGACCATGGGTAATTCTTCTTTTTTCAACTGGTGCTTTTTGAAGTAGCCTTTCAATCCTATTCACCTCGTACTTCAGAATATGTAACTGTCGATCACACATCCGACCTTGTCGATCAGAAGTGCTTCCGGCCGGTTCGCGAGCTGCCCGGCACGAATTTTTTCATACTGAAGGGGTAAAAACTGGCTTAAAAGCGGGTATGGAATCTCCTTTCTCTCCAGATTTTGGATAAGCACGTCCATCGCCCGGCGCACGCGCGCATCACTCAAGTAATATCTGCACCGGTCGGACTGACCGAAAATGCGCTCCCTGGCCTGCGCTTTCGGCGTGCCATGATAGTACGCCTGCCAGTATTTCGGTTCCTCCAGCATGGCCTGCTCGAGCGTGTGGAGAAACTGCGAAGTTTCCTCCCCATCCTCGGCGAGGAGCTCCTCGATCTTTGACAGCGCGTAAAGCCCTTCCCGCAGGGCAAACGTCAGCGCCGGGCCGACCTTTTGGATCACGACGCCGTCGCGCGCCATGTCATGCAGCGCGTTCCGCGTCTGATAATCGGTCGAATGCCCTTCAAAAACAAGGCCCGGATGGTGAGCGAGCGCCTCCATCAGCGCCCGCGCCGCGCACGCATCGTACCCGTGCACATCGGCGTTGCCGAACTCGACCCCCGGCTGCACCACCACCGCTACCACGCGGCTGAGCGCATCATCAAGGCCCGCATCCCGGAACGACTGCGAGAAGATGCGAACAACATTCTCAAAATCCGCTACCGAGGTCACGCTGAGCGCCTCGTCCGAGACCGTGCCGCCCGGCACGGGCACCTCGCTTCCAGTGACATAAACCGGCGCGGGCGCCGAGGGCACCCTGGCGCGCCTCTCCTGCCAGGCAGCTTCGCACGCCGCAAGCAGGCGCGTGGTGCGCCGCGCCGCCACCTCGGGCGGAAACGGCCGCTCCGGGTCGTCATCCTTCAGGCGCATGCTCGTGTCGAGGTGGATTTTTGTAAAACCCGCCCCGACATACGCACGCACAAGCGTCTCCGCCTTATCCATGGCGGTGCGCTCCTCCTCCGAGCGCCAGACAAGGGGCCCTAAATGGTCGCCGCCGAGCACAAGCCTGTCTTTCGGGAAATGCATCTGCTCGGCGATCTCTTCTACAAAGCGGACGAAATCCTGCGGCGTCATACCGGTGTAGCCGCCGTTCTGATCGACCTGATTCGCCGTCGCTTCAATGAGCGCCGGCCGCCCGGCGCGCGCCGCGCGCTCAAGCGCGGCGCGCAGCACATAACTGTTGGCCGAGCAGATTGAAACGATGGCCTGCGCGGCGCGCTTCCCGCCCGGGAACAGCTCGTGATACAGCGGGTTTTGCGCCGCCTCACGCACGATAGTCGCTGACAACGCGTTCCACCTCCTCTCCGGTTGCAAAGGGCTTCTCGCGGCGGTTCAGGGAAATGCGCAGCCCTGCGCTGGCGCTGCCGTAACGCATGGATGCTGCTAAGTCCTTCCCCTGAAGCATCGCGTACAAAAAGCCCGCGTTGTATGAATCCCCCGCGCCGGTAAAGTCCAGCGGCTTGAACGCGTCGTAGATCGGGCAGCTCAGCTCCTTCCCCTCCGTGACGAGGACGGACCCGTCGCGCCCGCACTTCACGACTGCGACGCGGCAGTATTGTGCAAGCTCGCGCGCGGCCGCCAGGGGCGAATCCTTTTTCGTAATCGCATACGCCTCCGATTCATTCGGGAAAAAGACATCGACGTATCGCAAAAGCTCACGTATGCCGTAATCCCAATTCTCCGTCGGGTCCCATCCGGCGTCGAGCGAAGTCGTCACGCCCCGCTGATGCGCCTGACGGAAAAGCTCCAGATACATCGGCATCAAATCCTTTTGAAGGAAGAAGGAGCCGACGTGGATATGACGCGTTTCGTCGATGAGAGAAAACGGCACATCCTCCGGCGCAAGGCGCTTGTGGCTTCCGTCATAGCTCATGAGCGCGCGGTCCGTCGGCAGCGTGCACGAGACGGTGACGGACGTCGTGCAGCCATGGTCAACGCGGATATGCGATGTATCGACGCCGCACCCGGCGATGGTTTCCACCGTAAATTTGCCGAGGAAATCATCCCCCAGCCGACCGTAAAACGCGGCCTTTGCACCGAGATTGCCAAACACGCCGGCGCAAATGCCGGTTGAACCGCCGAGCGTAATATAAAAATCGTCGCACATCAGTTCCCGCCCAAGGACCGGCAGCTGCTGCGCCATCATCACAATATCGGGGTTGATATCCCCGACAAATGTGCAGTCATATCGTTTCATCGGAACTTGCCCTTCCCTTCCATATCGTGCTGTCAAAGCTTGATCCATGCATCCAGCGTACCCGGTTTGTCAGGATCGACGCCGATGGCCTCAGCCTTGTGGACCGTCAGAAGCTGCGCTGTCAGCAGGAGCGGCAGACCGCGCGCGGCCTGCGTCAGCTTCCTGCCGAAGGTAACGTTCACAACGCCGTCGATGTGCGCATCCTCGTCCGAGCAGACGATCACATGGCAGCCGTGCGCTTTCACGTCTTCAATCAGCGCCCGCTCATAGGGGTCGTTCTCATCGCTCATGGCCGCAATAACAGCGCTCGTCTGATTGAGCACCACGATCGGCCCGTGGCGCACATCGAGCAGATGATAGTAATTCGACGGCAGCTGGCAGATCTCTTTAAACGTAAGGGCCGCCTCGTCCGCTGCACCGGCAAGCTCCGCATCGCCGAGTACGCAGCCGTTGGTCCATGCTTTTGCCGCCACTTCCCGGATCTGCGGCTCCACGCGCAGGCGGAAATCCTCAAGCCCTTCCACCGCGTCGAGGGCCGAACGCTCGAGCGCTTCGTCCTTTGCCGCGCGCGCGATGAGAAGAAGCGCCGCCAGATACAGGCAGGAGACGGTCCTCGTCTGGCACACGCTCCTGTCGAACGCCCATGGCATATCCAGCGCCAGATCCGCCATCTTCGACAGCGGCGAATCGTCGACGCAGCTGATTGCCGCGAGCTTGAACGACACACCTGCCGCTCTCGCCGCCTCAAGCGAGCGCACGACCTCGCTCGTGGAGCCCGAGCGCGAAAGCGCGATGACAAGGCTCCCCTCCATCATGGCCTGGTAGCGCGGCAGATGGAGCATCAGGTCTCCTCCCGCGACTGCCGCCGCAGGAAGGTCAAGGTGCATGCCGGCAGTCGCCGCAGCGCCGGAAGCGAGCATATAGCTCGAGCCGCAGCCGACAAATATCAGCCTCTTAAGGCCCGGCTCTTCCAGCAGCGCGCAGAAATCCTTCGCCTTTTCGGCGATATACTGCGCACTGGCGCGAAGAGATGCCTGTTCCATCAAAATTTCCTCATACGTTGTGCTCATTTGCTTTTCCTCCAAAATTGATTTCTCTATTCAAACGGCTGCGGATCAGACCGCTACCATCGGAATCTTTTTATCAAACGTTTCCTCGCGCACGCCGATAAAGCGCAGCAGATTCTCCCCATAAATATGGGAAAGGAAGCCCTCTTCCCGGTCGAGGCCGAATTTTTCAAAAATGCCCGCGTCGCGCGCGAGCCATTCCCTGACCCATGCGACATTGTAGCCGTTTGTACCGCAGTCGCTGCCGAAGATGACATTGTGCATCACGTCATAGCCGCCGAGAAAGAGTTTTTTGAACACCTCTTCCCGCCACAGGGGCGGCGTGCCGGGCGTGATATCGATAAACATCTCGCATGAAAGATCCGGCCGGTAGCAGAAGGCGTTGTTGAACTTGCCGTACACTGCGATCAGCTCGTCACACCACGGCCATGCGACATGCGCCAGACAGAAGCGCAGGTTCGGCACATCGATCAGACACTCAAACTCACCCGGACGGTTATACTTTGCCGAGTCTTTCCCATCCCAGCAGATGCCCGAATGGAACAGGATCGGTTTTTTTGCTGCCGCGATCTTCCGATACACGGCCATGGCGCGCGGATCGGAGGGGTAAAAATCCGAACAGATCACCTTGAAGCCGTCCACGCCCAGTTTCAGCGCCGTATCAACCTGTTCAGCCGCATCCTCATCCGTCGGATGGATCCAGTAAAACACATACAGCTCCGGCATCGCGGCGGCAAGCGCGCGGACCTTCTCAATGCGCTCGGCCGCGGTAAACGTCGCGCCGTCCGACATCGGATCGAGCGAGAGAAGCACGCCGCCCCCGATCCCGGCCTGCTCCAGTGCATGACGGAGTTCCTCGCGGTTCTCCTGCACGGACACGCCGGGCCTGGGCAACATGTGAATATGGCCGTCGTAAATCATATCAGTTCCTCCTTTTTGCTGATGGCCCGAAAAAGCACTTGCATTTCGGCATTTTATTCGGCAGAATAGTAACAGCAGTTTGACTGGAAAGGAGCATGCGCCATGGCCGTTATAAAAGACGTTGCGAAGCTCGCAGGCGTCTCCCCCTCTGCGGTGTCAAAATATCTGCGCACGCCGCAGAACATGCGCGCAGATACGCGCGAGCGCATCCGTGCAGCGATCGAAACGCTTCACTATCAGCCGAGCCAACTGGCCAAGAGCCTGCGCACCGGCCGCAGCGGCATGATTGCAATCACCATTCCCGAGATCGACAACCCCTATTTCAGCGACGTGTTCAGCTTTTTTCAGAGCCTGTGCTCCAACAACGATCTTGTACCGGTCATGCTGCGCACAAATACCCCCGCCGAGCTTGAGCGCACCGCGACCGTGCTCAACGCCGGCTTTCTCGATGGGGCGATCTGCTATGACGCCGGCGAAGCGGGAAAGCTCTTTACCGACCGCACCATCCGTATCCCCCTCGTGTATATGGGCCCTCTCACAGACTCCCCTGTGCACCAGTCCGTCTCGGTGGATCTGCGCACCGGGATGGAGGCGCTGTGCCGCCATCTCACAGCGCGCGGCGCACGGCGCATCGGCTATATCGGCCCATACGACGACGCCTCCTCCCGGCAGAAATTCGCCGCCATCCGCGCATACTGTGACGGTGGCGCGCTCACACTTGACGAATCTCTCATTTACCCGCACTGCTATGGATACGACGGCGGATATGAAAGCTGCACCCGCATGCTGAACTCCGGCAAAGCGCTGCCGGATGCGATCATCGCCGAGGCGGACATGATCGCCACCGGCGTGCTCAAATGCCTGATCGAGCACGGCGTGCGCGTTCCGGACGATATCCTCCTGAGCGGATACGACAATACTGCCATCTCTCAGATGACAAGCCCGGCGCTGACGACCATTCACATTCCGGCGCTTGAAATGTGCGCGCAGGCGCTGCGTATGCTCCTTGCGCAGCTGAACGGTGAAAGCGCCGCGGACGCCGACAGCCGTATTCTTTTTCAAACACAGCTGATTGCCCGCGCATCCACTGGCGGTCCTGCCGGCTGATGCGTCGCATGTATCGATGCGCATCTTCCTGTTTTCAAACCGCTCCAGGCCTGTATGGGGCGGTTTTTCATTTTTATCCCTTATTTTTGCAATTGTATATCGATACACAAAAGCAATAAAAACCACGCCGCATCATTGCCCGGAATCAGAAACATCATTTAGCCTTTTCAACATGCAAAAGTCAAACGGATCGTTTCATCTGGAAATGTGCGACGACGTTCACTGGATAATATACAATTTAAGGCCGAATCTTATTATATTTATATTATAATATGTACGAAATATTTACAAGCTTTTTTTGAGATTTTTCGAAACGGCCCAAGCTGCCCATCGCCGGTGAAGAAAAGAACCTCTTCCCCGGCGAATCCTTCCGCCCGTTCCGGCCGCGTACCTGCTGCGGCCGGAACGGGCGCCGGCAAATCACACCTCGGCGATAAAGGGATCTTCCCCCGCGCCGCTGCCATGATCGGGATTCACGCCGATCCGGAGCGCCTGGTAATATGAAAGGCCCTGCATCAGCATCACGCCGTAAAGGGCGACGACCTCGGGTGCGATCTTCCTGCCGAGGGTGAAATTCCAGTCAGCCTCCTCAAACGGTTCATTATCGCTGATGACAATGACGCGGCCCTTCCCCTCTTTCAGCTCGGACACGACCTTTTTCTCCCGCTCGATCTGCACGCCGGTGCTGAAAAGGGCGAAAAGTGTCTTTTCATCATTGGTCAGGAACGGCCCGTGGCGGTACTCAAGCGTGGCAAAATAGCTGGCGCGGAAGCGCCCGATTTCCAGCTGAATATAACCGCCCTCCACCGCGACGCCATACTGGCAGCCTGTGCCGAGCGATACAAGGTATTCGTAGCCCCTGAATTCTTCGCTTCCAATGCGCTCGGCGCGTCTGGCCACATCCTGCGCAAGGCTGTCATAGTTCTCAATATACCAGTGCATGTCTCCGATCAGACTTTGATTACCGGAAAGAATCGCGCTTAAAAGCACGCAGGACATATAAAGGGATGAAAACGAGCGCGTCTGCATCATCGCCACTTCGTTCGCCCATGGCTGACGGATGACATAATCGCCCAGGTCCGCCACCGGGCATTGCTCATATTCGGTGATGACGAGCACCTTCGCCCCGTACCACTCTTTGAGTTTTGTCGCGGCAATCACCGTTTCCGCCGTCATCCCGGAGCGCGACGGACAGATCACAAGCGGGCGCCGCAGCGCTTTCCGGTAGCACGCCTCGTCCATAACGATATCGCCGCTCTTGACAGCCGAAGCGCGTATACCCGTCTCGCGCTGCATCGTCAGACTCGCCGAAAGGGAAAGCCAGTAGCTGGACCCACACGCAACGAAAAGAATCTCTCCAGGGTCGTACGCTTTGACAAAGGACCTGAGCGCGTCGGCATTTTCCATCATGCTGTCAAATGTTTTGGCGAGCGTCTCTTTCTGCAGGAACACTTCTTTGTATGTCTCGTACATGTCCTTGTCTCCTTCACAGTTCATATTTTTTGTTGCTCCGCAACAAAAATTCAATTTTACCCGCGCGCGTCTCGCCCTTGCGGGCAACCGCCGCGCATGCGCGTAAAAACAGCCTGCGGCTCTTTTCACCGCTCCGCAACAAAAATTAAATTTTCCCTGCGCGCCTATCGCGGTGTTCCCACCCAGATATGCGGCCTGTAGTAATCCGTGCGCGCGGTGCTGACGGCATACTCCACGATTTGCGTGCCAACATATGTGAACTGCTCCACCCGCAGGGCCGGCGTCGCCGGCTGCACCTCAAGATGGCGGCATTCCTCTTCATCGAGAAGCACAGCGCTGTAATAGCTGTGCCACGCTTCCGGGTCTACCCCATAGCGCTCATGCATGACATCATAAAGATGGCATACGCTGAAATCCACTTCGTCGATCCCCGGAAATTCGGCAAGCGGAACATAATTGTCTTCAATCATAATCGGAGCGCTGTCTGCCAGCCGCACGCGCCGAATATGACAGCACAGTCCTTCTCCCTCCGGGAACCCCATGCGCACAGCGTCAGCGGGCGGTGCCGTCTTTTCGCAGCCGAGCAATCGAACTGACGGCTCATACCCGGCCAGCGCAAGCTGCTTTGTCAGGCTGATAACCCGGTCGCACGCAGAGTGGAAGCGCCGCCTGATGACAAACGTTCCCTTCCCCCGCATTTTAATAATGTATCCGTCGCGCTCAAGCTCTGCCAGCGCCTGCCGTACCGTCATTCGGCTGACGCCATATTCCTCACACAACTGCCCTTCCGCAGGCAATTTTTTATCCGGAAACTCCTCCGTATTGATGCGCGTAAGTAAATCCTGCTTGAGCTGATAGTACAGCGGCAGCCGCAGCCCCGCATTTAGCTTATGCATATCGCTCCCCTGTTCCGCTTTTCTTCCTGTGTATCGTTCGTCCAACTTGTTATAACATTATGATATTATGATAAAATCCTTTTGTCAATATAATCTTCTATAAAACCTTGTATTCAGCAGTCCGCGTGGTATGAGTTGCTCCGCTTGTACAGATTGTCACTGCATGGTATTGTCTTATTATTTTACATAATTTACCACGTTGTACTTTGTCTTATAAATAAAGACTTTTTTAACAATAACTCCATATAAATCCAAATATTTTTGCCAATTCTGACAATGCGTTACACTTGCAGCATTGACAAACCCCCTGCGGACAAGTAGAATAAAGAAGTACAGGCTATCCTTGTCCGTGTATGATTTTATTGCTGCGCTGCGAATCTAGGAGGTTTTCTTTTTATGTCGAATCAGATCGATCAAAATACAACCGAAAAACCTTTGGAAAAAGCCTGGCAGGATTTGATCTGTAAGATCGACGGCGTCTATTCCTCCCGTGTAGTGCTGGATGAGCGCGGCTGCGCGGAAGAAATTCATATTCTTGCCAGCAATCAGAAAAGTCCGAAAACCGTGATCCGCGACGTGCAGTCGGCGATTATGTCCGTTTTTAATACTTCTATCGATTACAGGGTGATCAGTGTGGCGCTCATTCATCCACAGATGGCAACGGTGTTAAACTTCCGTTTGAAATACGCAGGCATTTCCGTCAATACGGTGGGATGTTGCTCCAGTGTCAGCGTTACGCTCGAGCAGGGGGACCGTGCATACACAGGAGAGGCGGCCTGCTCGAACGCGCGCCAGTCGCGCTGCCGCGGCGTGGCGCAGGCAACGCTCAATGCCGTCGCGCAGTTTACCGGCGGAAACCATCTTTTTGATCTGGATAACGCCGAGATCATTCTGTTCTGCGGTCAAAATGCGGCGCTTGTATCCCTTTTCAGTTTTCGCGACAACCTGAAACTCCTTGGAAGTTCTTTTGTACATACGGACAATGACACTGCCATTGTGAACGCAACACTCTCAGCGCTCAATCGCAGGATTGAGATTTTATCCTCCGAAGCCTGAGCCTTAAACGCGCAGTAATTGATATTAACAGGCCCGGCACCGGCATAAGCGAAGCGTGAATATAGCCTGCCTTAATAGCGGACGGCAGAGTACCCATGAGGAGGCTATATTACATGAAAAAAATCATGATCGCCCTGAGCTCCCTGTGCGCTCTCGTGCTTTCCAGCGGCGCGTTTTTCTACATCAAGTAATTAACGCATACCCGTAAGATACATGTTTCATCACCAAACGCCCTTGCCGGGCCTGTTATTGTAAATTAATGCCGGCTTCGGTTGGCTGTGTTTTCCCCTGCGCCCTTTCGGCGCGGATTCTTTGGTGCGCGATGCTGCGCAAATTTCCAAAGGAGTAGCTATGAAAAAAAAGCAGGCCGTATATCAGAATATTTATTTATATACCGTCTCCATTCTCGGGCTCATTGTGCTGGGGGTTTGTATCTGGCGCTGTGTGCTTGACATTCAGTCGTCCGGACTTTATCCGACCGCCGTGTGGGAAGCGAGCGTTTTGATTTTGCTGTCCATCCTGTGCAGGCTTCTGCCCATTCGTCTGGCCGCCGACAAGTCCATGGATATCTCGTTTATCCCCGTAGTGGCCTGTGCGATGACGATGGGCGCGGACGCTGCGGTGATCTTTTTTGCCATTTCCACGTTTTTTATTTTTGAGCGCGAACCGGATGGGAAACGCCTGCGCTATACGCTTGCCAAAGCGCCGCTGAAGGAATTGTGCAACACCGGCAATATTCTTATCTCTATCTTTATCGGCGGTCTCTGGCTCGACCTGCTCGGCGGGTCCGGTGAAAGTCTGTCCATCCCCTATTCTCTCTTGCCGTCAAGCCTCTTTGCGGTCACGACCATTTTCTGCAATCTTCTGATCTTTCTGCTCTATTTTTACCTGAGCGGGCACGGCTCGTACTGGAGTCTTTTGGTTTCCACCGTGGGCGGGATTCTTCCCAACATTGTATCCACCATTCCGTTCGGCCTTCTCCTGGCGCTGATTTTACATATGGCCAACGGTTATTTTTTCATTCTGCTGTTCATGCTGCCGCTTCTGCTGGCACGTTACTCCTTTCAGCTCTATATTGAAAGTAAGCAGGTATATATGCGCACGATATCAAGCCTCTCCAAGGCGATCGAAGCAAAAGACCGCTATACCGAAGGTCATTCCCAGCGCGTCAGCTATTATGCCGAAGCCATCGCGCGCGCCATGCATCTGCGCGATAGCGCGATTGAAGAGATCCGCATCGCAGCTCTCCTGCACGACATCGGCAAAATCGGCATCGACGACAACGTGCTCAACAAGCCCTCTTCCCTGAGTCCGGAGGAATTTGATGAGATCAAGCGTCATCCGGTCATCGGCCGCAAGATCATCGATGAAATCCATCTTTCAAACACGATCAACGCTGCGGTCCTGTATCATCACTGCAATTATGATGCAACCGGCTATCCGAGCGACGGTCCGGGGCCCGGGAAGCTGCCGCTCGCGGCGTGCATCATTGCTGTGGCTGACGCCTTCGATGCAATGACCTCCGACCGCCCGTACCGCAGCGGTATGAGCGCGGAAAAGGCGATGTCCATCCTGAAAGAAAATTCCGGCACTCAGTTCTGTCCCGAGGTGGTCGATGTGATGGAAAAAATTCTCCCCTCGCTTCACCCCGAGGCTCTGCACGCATAAGGCGATGATGGTATTTTTTGTCCTTTTCGGCGCGGCCGCCGCATTTGCCTGCGGCGGGAAGCTTCGAAATCTGGAACATATGGATGTACGCCTGATTGGTCTGCCGATCGCGGCGTTCGGGTGCGAACTTGTATGCGCCCCTCTTTTTTCTGCCCTGTCGCTCAGCGGTTTGTTTTTCGATGCCCTGCCCGTCATCCTGGAGTATGCGCTTCTCACTGTTTTTCTCGCCGTCAACTTCCGGCGCGGGCTGTTTGCTCCGGTCTGTCTCGCGGGCACGGTGATGAATTTTCTTGTCATTGCGTGCAACGCGTGGCGCATGCCGGTCTCCCGTGCGCTCCTCTCCGGCGAACAATATGCAGACATCGTCAGCCGTCTCCAGTCGCTTGCAATTGCGCAGTACGCGCTTGCAACAGACACAACGCGCCTTCCTTTTCTCGGTGATGTCCTCAAATTGGAACTTTTCGGTCATCTTTTCGGCTTTGCCAGCATTGGGGACCTTTTGATCGGCGCCGGCGCGATGATGCTTATTTTCCATCTTTTGCGCCCAGTCAAAAAAGGCCGCAGATGCATGCCGCCTAAACGCAAGCGCACCGCACAGCCGAAATAACATCTGCCGGGCAACCGCTTTTGCATGCATTTGGTGCATCAGATCCATACATTCCCGCCGGGTCGGAACCAGGGTTCCGCCCCGGCGTTTTTTCACGCTTCTTCGTCTCCGGCATACCTGCACAACTTTCCTTTTTGGACATGCTGCCTCTCCCTTCGGGCCGCAGCAGCATCTGTCATATAAGGGTTGCTTTGGCCATCCTGTTGTGCTACTATTATGTCATGCGATATATCGCAATACATAATAAATAAGAACGCCGCTGCAAAGCCCTGCTCGATCAGAGCGCTCATTTTGAACAGGAGGAGAATTTGCATGAACGAAAACCAGCCCATGACAGAGGCAATGTACTACATTCTCCTCTCCCTCTTAAAGCCCGGGCACGGATACGGCATGATGCGCCGCATCAGGGAACTGTCGGGCGGGCGTGTCGAAATGGGGCCCGGAACGCTCTACGGCGTTCTGACGCGCATGAAGAAAGAGGGGCTGATCGCACTCGCCGCGCAGGACGAGCGGAGGAAAACATATCTGATCACTGATGCCGGCAAGCATGCGCTCGACACGGAATATGAGCGGCTCAAACACATGGTGCGCGATGGACGCATATTGGAGGAACAGGCATGAACAGAAAATACGTCATGCATCCCGGCGATTATGCCATCGGAGAAAATGAAAAATTATATGCTGATCTGGCGGGCGCAGGCTGGTTTCTGGTAAAGCGCGGCGCATACCTGAGCCGCTTTCAAAAAGGCACGCCGGAAGCACGGCTGTACCGCATCGAGCTGTCCTCTCCCGACCTGCTGGACGAGGACACTGCCCTTCCGGATGAACAGGTGTCGCTTTATGA
>CAKTWY010000054.1 GCA_934630445.1 uncultured Eubacteriales bacterium | reverse complement strand
GCGCAAAAAGCGGCAGGGGCATATCGTCTGCTTCACGGTCGGCCAGTTCCGTCTCCAGCCGGTCGCCGGCCTGCAGCACGCGGCTTGTAAACGCGCGCTCGCCGTTGACTGTGATCCCGTTTTCCGTAAATTTCAGGCGCGACAAAAGCCGCGCGGAATATCCGTGCGCGCGCAGGAACCTGCCGACAGTCGTGCCGGCATCCTGCGGAGAAATGATAAAAAAAGAACCGGCGTTCACAGCATCGGCCTCCGTTTGCATGATTTTTTCCTGCCGGAGGGAAGCGTTTCTTCCACAAAAAACGATCCGCACCGCTTGCATGCGGCCCCGGCATATGATACATTGATAAAAGATAAAAAGCAGATGCGCCGCGTCTGCTGGGAAAGCGGGGAGAATATTGAACATATTACTTTTGACAGGCAGTCCGCACAAAAGGGGAACGTCCGCGCTTTTGGCGGACGAATTTACAGCCGGTGCACAGGGGGCGGGCCATGAGGTCAGGCGCTTTGACGCGGCCTTCTCTCAAATCGGTCCGTGCTTCGCCTGCGATACATGCCTGAAAAACGGCGGTATATGCGTGCAGAAGGACGACATGCTCCGCCTGAAGGAACTTCTGCACGAAGCGGACATGATTGTGTTTGTGACACCGCTTTACTATTTTGGCATGTCCGCACAGCTCAAAAGCGTGATTGACCGTTTTTACGGAATCAATGCGCTTCTTGCCGGGAAAAAGAGCGCACTGATGGCAACGTGTGCCGACGATGAAGCGGCGGCGCCCATGGACGCGCTCGTCGCGCATTATGAGTTGATCATGCATTATTTAAAGCTTCGCGACTGCGGGCGTTTGCTTGCCTTTGGTGTGAGCGCACGGCAGGAGATTGAGAAGAGCGCGTATCCCGCGCAGGCGCGTGCGTTTGGGCGGAGTTTGAAATAAGCGTTCCTGTGTCGGAGCGGCCGTGTGTGAATGTGCTGAAAAAGCCCGCGTCTGTATGAAATTTTCATGTAACCGGGCATTCATTCCCCGGTTACATATCCTGGGTCGCCGCAACCGGCGGAAGCTGACCCGCGTAAATCAAAATGAACGCTCGCGTTCATTTTGCCTTTCATTATACCAACAAATATTACAAAAGAAAAGAGCGTGCAGTTTATGACGTATCAGGAGCTCCTCGCGAGCGCAAAAGAGAATTTTCAAAACACCTGTAAAGCGTGTCCGGTATGTAACGGCGCCGCCTGCCGCGGCCTGATTCCGGGCCCCGGCGGGAAGGGAACGGGCGAGGGGTTCGTGCGCAGTTTTCAAAAACTTGCCGAGATCAAACTGAACCTCGACACCATCTATGAGGAGAAAGAGCCTGACCTCAGCTTTGACTTTTTCGGCCACCGCGTCGCGATGCCGGTCTTTGCAGCGCCCATCGGCGCAATGCCGACGCACTACGGGCCCCTTTATACAGAGAAAGAATATGTAAAAGAGCTGGTTGAAGGCCTCAGCCGCGTGGGACTTATGGCCTTCACGGGCGACGGAGCAAAGGCGCATGTGTTTGCCGATCCCGTCGCGGTACTGTCTGAATACGGCGGGCTGGGCATTCCGACGATCAAGCCGTGGCCCGTCGCGGTCATGCGCGAGAAATTGAAGATGGCGGAGGCGATCGGCGCGCCTGCGGTGGCGGTGGATGTCGACGCGTCCGGCCTGCAGCTGCTCAAGAACGTTCCGACGCCCGTTTCGGCGAAGTCTGTGGAGGAGCTTTCCGCGTTCATCGCGGGAACAAAGCTGCCGGTCATCCTGAAAGGGATCATGACGGTCCGCGGCGCGGAAAAAGCGCTTCAGTGCGGGGCTGCGGGGATCGTGGTGTCCAATCACGGCGGACGTGTGCTCGATCAGACCCCCGCTCCAGTCGAGGTGCTGCCTGCCATCGTTCGGGCGGTCGGCGGCAGAATGAAGATTTTTATCGACGGAGCGATCCGTACGGGCGCGGACGTGTTCAAGGTTCTGGCGCTTGGAGCGGACGCCGTGCTCATCGGAAGGCCCTATCCGGTCGCGGTTTACGGCGGCGGCGCCGACGGGGCAGAACTTTACAGCCGTAAAATCGAAGCGGAGCTGCGCGACGTTATGCTTATGACGGGCGCCTCCTCGCTGTGCGAGATCACGCGGGAAAAGGTCTGGCTCGACGGGGAACAGAACTGCTGATGTAAAACAGCCGGTGATTCCCACGGCCGCGTGGCATCCCGTGATCATTAAAAAAGATTTCCGCCGTTTGGAAAGAACAGGCAGGCGCTTCGTGACGATAATTGACCCTGTTTATCAAATGCTACGGTTGAAAGCCACAGAGCAATCTTGTAAGATAAATCTAAAGTCGTGCGTTTCCAAAGCGCAGTATTTGGCAGTATCTACAGATTCGCAGGCTTTTATATGAAAAACGACGGAAAGAAGAGATCAGATGCGTTTTAAGTTGGCGTTCATAGGAGCGGGGAGCATCGGCTTCACCCGGCAGCTGCTGGCGGATATTTTGACTGTTCCGGAGCTGCAAAATATTGAAATTGCGTTTACCGACATCAATCCGGACAATCTGAGGATGGTGACGCAGCTGTGTCAGCGGGATATTGATGAGAATCAGCTGAATATCAAGATTCATGCGACGCTTGACCGGCGCGAGGCGTTTAAAAACGCAAAGTATGTCATCAACTGTGTGCGCGTCGGCATGCTCGAGGCCTTTGCCACGGATGTGGAGATACCGCTGAAGTACGGCGTCGATCAATGCGTGGGCGACACGATATGCATAGGCGGCATCATGTACGCACAGCGCGGGATACAGGCGGTGCTCGGCTTCTGCAAAGACATTCGGGAGGTGGCGGCGCCCGGATGCATTCTGCTCAACTACTCAAATCCGAATGCGATGATAACCTGGGCGTGCAACAAATACGGAAAAGTGCGGACATACGGTCTGTGTCATGGCGTCCAGTGTGGCCATGAGCAGATCGCGCAGGCGCTGGGCCGGGATAAAAAAGATGTCGATATCATCTGCGCAGGCCTGAATCATCAGACCTGGTATATCAGTGTGAAGACGGACGGAATTGAGCGCACGCAGGAGCTGTATGACCTTATGACGAAAGCGGAGTTCGCAAAGGATGAGAACATCCGCCTTGACGTGATGAAAAATTTCGGCTATTACTCGACGGAGTCGAACGGCCATCTGTCCGAGTATCTCATGTGGTACAGAAAGCGCCCGGAGGACATGGCCAAATGGATCAATCACAGCAAGTGGCTGCAGGGGGAGACGGCCGGCTATCTTCGCGTTTGCCGTGAGAGCAGGAACTGGTTTGAAACGGATTTCCCCAACTGGCTGAAAGAGCCGGCGAAGAAATTTACAGCAGAAAATCGCTCTCCCGAGCATGGCAGCTATATTATTGAGGGCCTGGAAACAGGCAGAACATACAGAGGCCATTTTAATGTTATGAATAACGGCACGATCACAAACCTTCCGGACGAATGTGTTGTGGAAGTGCCCTGCTATGTGGATTACAACGGCATCTCAGTTCCGAAGGTCGGCGATTTGCCGCTTGGATGCGCGGCGATCTGCTCGCAGAGCGTATGGGTGCAGAAGCTGGCGGTCGAGGCCGCAGTCCGTGCGGATATCAATCTTCTGCGTCAGGCGGCGATGATGGACCCGCTGACGGGGGCGGTCTGCACGCCGGACGAGATCATACAAATGGTCGACGAGATGCTTGTGGCGGGTGAAAAGTGGCTTCCGCAATATGCGGATGAGATTCAGCGGGCAAAGGGCCGTCTGGAACACAAGCGCGTACCGTACCGCCCGGCAAAGGGCTTTACGCTGACGGCCAAGACGGTCGAAGAAATGGCTGAAGACAAGGCGAAATACAGGGAACAGGCCGGAAAGGCAGCAAAGTAAGCGCCCAAAAGCGCGTGATGGCCGGCAGACCAATACCGGAATGAAACGAAGGGAATACGCAGCGGCATGGAGACCGCGGCGTATTCCCTTCGTTCGATTCACCGGTTTTTAATCAAGATAACACGCGCCGCGCATCACATCGCCTTGAAAGCACGGACCGTCTCAGGGATGTTCTCCGCACAGAACACGGCCGATCCTGCGACGATGACGTTCGCGCCCGCGCGGACGATATCCGGCGTGTTGGAGAGTTTGGCCCCGCCGTCGATCTCCAGATCGCACTTCGCGCCGGTACGTTCGATCTCGGCGCGCAGGGCGCGGATCTTGTCCATCGTTTCGGGGATGAAGCCCTGCCCGCCGAAGCCGGGCTCCACCGTCATGATCAGCGCCATATCCAGTTCCGGCAGGAGGGGGAAGAGCACCTCCACCGGCGTCGCAGGCTTGATGGAAACGCTTGCGCGCACGCCAGCCGCGCGGATGTGCCGCAGCTGCGCGCGCGTATCGCCGTTCGCTTCATAGTGGACCGTGATGATATCGGCGCCCGCCTTGATGAAATCGTCGAGATACCGGTCGGGATCGGAGATCATCAGGTGCACATCGAGCGTGAGCTCCGTTACGCGGCGCAGCGCCTTCACGACCGGCGCGCCGATGGTGATATTCGGTACAAAATGGCCGTCCATCACGTCGACGTGGACATAGTCGCACCCGGCGTCTGCGATGACGCGCACGTCGCGCGCAAGGTTTGCAAAATCTGCGGAAAGAATGGAAGGGGAGAGTTTGATCATTTCTGCACCTCATCGATAAAATTTGTTTCGCGGCGGGCCAATAAGCCGCCGGACGGGCTGCGCCGCATGGCCGGCGTCCTGTCACCGGTCCGGCGGGCGGCACATATAGTTGAAGTAGCAGCGGAAAATTCCAGCGTGCGGCGCCGTCCTCTTAAAATCCATCAGACCGGTCAGATCAATTTTCCGGGCGGAAAGTCCGCTGCTGTTTCAATACAGGGGGCCGCGAAGCATTTCGCGGCCCCCGCGTGCTTTGCACCGGGCGCCGCAACCTCTTTTCCACATTATACACCAAAAAGCGATACATGCACAGATACTTTTGTAACTTTGTTTTGTTGACATCGACGTGCAAAAAAAGTATCATAGTGAAGGAAAGACCAGCTGTATCAATGAAAATAAGTACGGATAGAGGAGAGCGGTTATGCCGAAGGTTTACAGATGCTTTACGGAAAAAATGGCGGGCTTCGACGTCGACGCACGCGAAGTTTTTCATGACCTCAAAAGCAATCTTCAGATCGATACTTTAACGCAGGTGCGTATTTTTTGCAGATATGACGTGCAGGGGATAGACGAAAAGGTTTATGCGCTGGCACGTCATAATGTTTTTTCCGAACCGATGGTCGACCGCTGCTATGATGAGACGCTGCCGGAGCTTTCCGGCTGGCGTGTGTTCGGTGTGGAAGCGCTTCCCGGCCAGTTTGACCAGCGCGCAGACTCCTGCGCGCAGTGCATCCAGCTCATGACGCAGGGCGAGCGCCCGCTTGTCGCTGCGGCCAAAATATACGCCCTTGCCGGAGAACTGACGGATGAGGACGTTGCGCGCATCAAGCGCCATGTCATCAACCCGGTGGAGAGCCGCGAGGCGGGCTTTGAAAAACCTGCAACGCTGCTTGCAGAGTACGACCTTCCGCAGAGCGTGGCGACGCTGAAGGGCTTTATCGGTCTTCGCGAGGATGCGCTCGGCGCGCTTCTCTCGGAATACGGCCTTGCGATGGATCTGGACGACCTCAAGTTCCTTCAGGCATATTTTAAGGAGGAGGAGCACCGCGACCCGACCATCACCGAAGTGCGTATGATCGATACCTACTGGTCGGATCACTGCAGGCACACCACCTTTTCCACGCATCTTGACGATATCAAAATTGAAGACGGCGAAGTGCGCGCGGCGTTTGAAGAATATATCGCTGCGCGCGAAGAGGTGTACGGCGAGCGCGCAAAAACGCGTCCTGTCACGCTGATGGACCTCGCCACCGCTGCGGCCAAAGTACTTAAAAAGCGCGGCGTTCTGGACAACCTTGACGAATCGGAAGAGATCAACGCATGTTCCATCCGCATCAAGGTCGACGTCGATGGCGAGGATCAGGACTGGCTGCTCATGTTTAAGAACGAAACCCATAACCACCCGACCGAGATCGAGCCTTTCGGCGGCGCGGCGACCTGCCTCGGCGGCGCGATCCGCGACCCGCTCTCCGGCCGCGCGTATGTCTATCAGGCGATGCGCGTCACCGGCGCGGGAGATCCCACGGCGCCGCTTTCCTCCACTTTACCGGGGAAGCTTTCCCAGCGCAAGATATGCCGTACCGCTGCTGCGGGTTACGCCTCCTACGGCAACCAGATCGGCCTTGCCACCGGCATTGTACATGAACTGTATCACCCCAGATATATCGCCAAACGCCTTGAGATCGGCGCAGTGGTGGGCGCGGCTCCGGTGGAGAATGTCGTGCGCGAGCGCCCCGCGCCCGGCGACGTCGTCATTCTTCTCGGCGGCCGGACAGGCCGTGACGGCTGCGGCGGCGCGACCGGCTCGTCGAAGAGCCACACGGCGGAATCCTTAAAAACATGCGGCTCTGAGGTGCAGAAGGGCAACCCGCCGGAAGAGCGCAAGATCCAGCGCCTTTTCAGGAACGCGGAGATGACGCGCCTTATCAAGCGCTGCAACGACTTCGGCGCGGGCGGCGTATCCGTTGCGGTGGGAGAGCTGGCCGACGGCCTTCTCATCAATCTCGACTGCGTGCCCAAAAAGTACGACGGCCTGGACGGAACGGAGCTTGCCATTTCCGAATCACAGGAGCGCATGGCCGTCGTCGTCGCCCCTGAGGATGCCGAGCGTTTTATCGCCGGCGCCGCGGCTGAAAACCTGGAAGCCGTCGTCGTCGCCCGCGTGCTGAAAACGCCTCGCCTGCGCATGGAGTGGCACGGCGAGACGATCTGCGATATTTCACGTGAATTTCTGGATTCCAACGGCGCGGCCAAACATGCCGGCGCCCACGTTCCGGCGCTCGCCGCGCCGGACAGCCGGGTGGAAGCTTGCGGCGAGACGGTCTGCGCGCGCGCGCTCGATCTCGCCGGCCGGCTGAATATCTGCCTCGAGCGCGGTCTGGTCGAACGCTTTGACGGCTCGATCGGCGCTTCCTCCGTCCTGATGCCCTTCGGCGGCAAAAATCAGCTCACGCCTGCGCAGGTCATGGCGGCGAAGCTGCCCGTCCTCAACGGCGAGACGGATACTGCTTCCGTTATGGCGTACGGCGCGGATCCGTATATGATGGAGGAAAACCCGTTCCTCGGCGCGCAGAACGCCGTGCTCGAAGCGATGGCGAAGCTGGTCGCCGCCGGGTGCGACCCGGATGAGGCGTACCTCACCTTCCAGGAATATTTTGAGCGCCTGAACCGCGATCCGGAAAAGTTCGGCCGGCCTTTCGCGGCCCTGGTTGGGGCCTTCCGCGCGCAGAACGCGCTCGAGGCCGCTGCCATCGGCGGAAAGGACAGCATGTCGGGTACGTTTAACGAGCTTTCCGTTCCGCCGACGCTGGTGTCCTTCGCCATTGCGCCGCACAAGGCGTCGCAGGTCCTGAGCCCTGAGTTCAAGGCCGCGGGCGACAGCGTCTACTATTTTGCCGCTGAGCGGGATGCGGGCGGCAACCCTTCGTACGGTTCCATCCGCGCCATGTGGGGCCAGGTCCATGCGCTCGCGCAGGAAGGCAGAATAAAAGCCGCCTGGGCTGTAACCACTGGCGGCGTGGCGGAGGGCCTTCTCAAAATGGCGATCGGCAATGATATCGGCGTGCGCGTCGAAGCGGGCCTTGCGCCGGATCTGCTCTTTACAAAGGATTACGGCGGCATCCTGGTCGAAACGGATGCGGCGCTTTCCGGCGGCGTGCTTGTTGCGAAGACGGTTTCCGCGCCGGTGTTCGAAGCCGAGGGCGAGCGCCTGACGCTTGACGAGGTCAAAACGCGCCTCGAAGGCAAGCTCGAGCGCGTCTATCCGACAAAGGCCGAAGCGCCGGGCGAGGCTGTCGCGGTCCGCTATACGCAGCGCAGCGAAGCCAAACCCGCGATCCTTACCAGGCGTCCGCTCGCGGTGATCCCCGTTTTCCCGGGAACGAACTGCGAATACGACACCGCGCGCGCCATCCGCCGTGCGGGCGGCGAGGCGGAGATCGTCCTCGTGCGCAACGTCAAGCAGGCCTATCTGGAAGAATCGGCCGCCGCGCTTGAGCGCGCGATCCGCCGCGCGCAGATGATCGTGATCCCCGGCGGCTTTTCCGGCGGCGACGAGCCGGACGGCTCGGGCAAATTCATCGCCTCCTTCTTCAGGAATCCCGCCATCATGGACGCGGTGCGCGACCTTCTCGACTACCGCGACGGGCTGATGCTCGGCATCTGCAACGGCTTCCAGGCGCTTATCAAGCTCGGCCTTGTGCCGTACGGCGAGATTAGGGAGATGACGAGCGAATGCCCGACGCTCACCTTCAACACCATCGGCCGCCACCAGTCGCGGTATGTCTCGACCGCCGTCGCCTCCGTCAAATCGCCGTGGCTGTCGAAAATGGAGTGCGGCGATATCCATTCGATCGCCGTGTCGCACGGAGAGGGGCGCTTCTGGGCGTCGGATGAAGAGCTCGAGGCGCTGCGCGCCAACGGGCAGATCGCCTTCCAGTACGTCGATGCCGACGGGAAGCCGTCCATGGACATCGCAGCCAACCCCAACGGCTCGCGCTGGGCGATCGAGGGCATCACGAGTTTCGACGGGCGCGTGCTCGGCAAAATGGGCCATACCGAACGCCGGGGTGAGAATATCGCGCGCAATATCTCCGGCGAGAAGTTCCAGCCGCTGTTTGAGGGCGGCGTGGCGTACTTCAAATAAACAGGCGTTCCCGCAGGGCAAAACGTCTGTGCGAAATACCAACCCGTGTCGGACGATCCGCCGCAGAACATATTGTTCTGCGGCGGATCTTTTTTGCTGTGAGACAGTTTTTTGGGAAGTGATTCCGTATAAGCCGGTATTTTACACACTTATGTAAAAACTTCACGCAATCTTCACAATCAAATCAACGGCGTGTCGCATTTGGGCGCTAAAGTATAGCCATCACGGGAAAGGAGGAAAAACAATGAAGGATACGATGCAGGCCGGTTGTGTGTTCGAGCGCCGCGAAAAGAAATATCTTCTGGATACCAGACAGTACTGTGCGTTTCTCAATGCGGCCGGCGCGTACCTGGAAGAAGACGCCTATGGCCGCTACACCATCTGCAATGTATATTATGACACGCAGGACGACGCGCTGATCCGCCGGTCAATCGAAAAGCCCATATATAAAGAGAAGCTCCGCCTGCGCAGCTATGGGGTGCCCGGCGCGGATGAACGCGTTTATCTCGGACTGAAAAAGAAATATCGCGGCGTCGTTTATAAGCGCCGCGCGCCCATGACGCTCGCTGAAGCGGAGCGCTACCTGAAAACCGGGCTGCTCACCGTGCCAAAAACGCAGATCATGCGTGAGATCGACTACTTTTACCGCTTTTATCAGCCGCGCGCCAAGCTCTATCTCGCCTACGACAGGCTTGCGTTTCACGGCGTGCAGGAGCAGGCGCTTCGCATCACATTCGACGACAATATCCGCAGCCGGACCGACGCGCTCACACTTGGCGCGGGCGATCACGGCCAGCCGCTGCTGAAAGCCGGATTCTGCCTGATGGAGGTCAAAACGGCCGGCGCCATGCCGCTCTGGCTCGCGCGCCTTTTGAGCGAGCTTTCGGCTTTTCCCATTTCATTTTCAAAATACGGCTGTATCTACCGCAGGGCGGTCGCGCGCGTGCACGACGCGGCGAGCGTGAGCGCTGCCGCGGCATTCGATTACAGCGCATAAAGGAGACGATATCATGTTTACCAGTATTCTGGATTCCGCGCAGGGCCTTACGGCGGCCAACGCGCTTTTCTGTACCGCCGCGGCGCTCGCGCTCGGCTTTGTCGTTGCACTTGTATATATGGCGCACGGCAGATATACCAAAAGCTTTGTCATTACGCTTGTCGTGCTGCCCGTCCTCGTTCAGGCGGTCATCATGATGGTAAACGGCAACCTCGGCACCGGGGTGGCTGTGCTTGGAGCGTTCAGCCTGATCCGCTTCCGGTCGGTTCCGGGCAGCGCCCGGGAGATCACCTGCATCTTTTTTTCCATGGCGATCGGGCTGGCGGCAGGTATGGGCTATCTCACTTTCGCAGCGATGATGACGGCTGTGATCGGCGCGGCACTGTTCGTCCTTTTCCGTACGCCTTTTGGGGAAAGGGAAGGGCGTGAGCGCGAAGTGCGCATCACCATTCCGGAAAATCTCGACTATACCGGCGCGTTTGACGATATTTTTGCCCGCTTTGCGGTGAAAGCATCCCTCGAACGCGTGAAAACCGTAAATCTCGGCAGCCTGTTTGAACTGCAGTACCATGTTGAACTGAAAGATCTCGCCTTTGAAAAAGAGATGATCGACGAGATCCGCTGCCGCAACGGCAACCTCACGATCGTCTGCGGAAGGCCCCAGGTCATCCGCGATGAACTGTAAAGGAGCGATTATGAAAAAAAGAAATCAGTATTCATGCGCGCTGACGGCACTTCTCCTCTGTGCAGCGCTCCTGAGCGGCTGCGCACAGCAAAGCGCCCCGTCCGCTGCGCAGGGCGGCGCGCAGACCCAGTCAGAGGAAACCGCGTATATCGCGGCGGAGACGATCGACTATACCGCCGTGACGGCGTCGACCGTTTCCTTCGGGGAAGAGGATACGGATACTGCCTGGCCGGCGGAGAATGCCGCCTCCGTCGTGTTCTCCGAGTCAGGAGCTGTAACGGAGGGGCAGGGCGTGCGCGCGGACGGTTCAGATATCACCATTACCGCCGCAGGAACGTATGTTTTAAGCGGTACGTCGGGCGCAGGCTCCGTCACGGTCGACGCACCGGGGAAAACGGTCCGCCTTGTGCTGAACGGTCTGACGCTCAAGAGCGCCGATTCGTCCGCGCTTTATGTAAAAGACGCGGAGAAGACCGTCATCATGCTCGCAGACGGAACGCGGAACACCATTTCTGACGCGCAGGAATATGTTTTTGCCGGCGGCGAGGAGGATGAGCCGGACGCGGCGATCTTCAGTCATGACGATTTGACGATCAACGGTTCCGGCACACTCATCGTCAACGGCCTTTATCAGAAAGGGATCAAATGCAAGGACACGCTGCGCATTATGAGCGGAACAATCACCGTAACGGCTGTTGACGACGGTATCATCGGCCGCGACGCTGCCGCCGTTTTCGGCGGCGCGATCTCCGTTGACGCGGGCGGCGACGGGATCAAGGCTACCAACGATCAGGATGCGGCTAAGGGATTTGTCCTGCTTTCGGATGCGACGGTCACGATCAGCGCCGCGAACGACGGCATACAGGCGGAGAGTGCGCTCTATGTCACGGACGGAGAGTACAAAATCACCACTGGCGGGGGGAGCGCGATGGCGCCCGGCCAGAGCCGCGCACAGCCTGCACAGGCGGATACCGTAAGCGTAAGTGCCAAAGCGCTCAAGGCTGGCGTGCATATCGGCATTACGGGCGGCACATTCCAGCTCGACGCCTGCGATGACGCCGTCCACTCCAACCAGACAATCGAAATCGCGGCGGGCACATTCTCCATCCGCACCGGAGACGACGGCGTGCATGCGGACGAGACGCTGGTCATTTCAGGCGGCTCGCTCGAAATTTCCGAGAGCTATGAGGGCGTCGAGGCGGCGAACATTTCTATTCTGGACGGCACACTGCGCATCACCGCATCCGATGACGGCATGAACGCCGCCGGCGGCAGCGATGAGGAAGCGACAGCAGGACCTTTCGGCCGTGATGCGTTTGGCGAGGCGACCAATTGTCGTATCAACATTGACGGCGGAACGCTCGTCGTCGATGCGGGCGGCGACGGGATCGACGCGAACGGCAGCGTGTATATGACGGGCGGCACCGTCCTGGTGAACGGTCCGGAAAACGGCGCGAACGGCGCGCTCGATTACGGCGGCGGCTTCTATGTGTCCGGCGGCGTTCTGTTCGCTGCGGGCAGCGCTGGTATGGCCCAGGCTGTGTCAGACGGTTCTGAACAAAACGCGGTCATGATGATGTGGAACAGCGTTCAGAACGCGGGAACGCCAGTCACCCTGACCGGCGAAGGAGTAACGCTCACCTTCGCTCCGAAAAAGCGGTATCAAACGCTTGTCGTTTCAGCGCCCGGTATCCGGTCCGGCACGGCGTACACGCTCCAGTCGGGGGGAACGGCGCTCTCACTCGATGAAAACGGCTTTTCAGATACCGCGGCACAGGAGGCGGCGAGCCTTGTCGTGACTTTTACGCCGTCTGCGAACGTGACCTGGCTCGATGAAAACGGCGTTACCGAAAGCCGCGGCGCGTTCGGCCAGGGCGGCGGCATGCCCGGCGGCGGACCCGGCAGGGGCGGCGGTGCAGACATGCCGGATGGCGGTCAAAAGCCCGGCCGCGGCGGAGAAAACGGCGCTGCACCCTCCGGTGACGGCGGTCCGCCGCAGCGGCCGGACGGAGAGAGCGCACCGCTGCCTGCATGAAGGCTGATCCGCACTGGACGGACATTTGTCTGTAAAAGATAAAAACAGGTGGAACTTTTTGCCGTGCCAAACGTCTTTTTATATAGAGACCCTGAAAAAAACAATACAGTGGGGAGGCTTCTTTCATGAAAAGGCGACTGGTTGCACTGGCACTTACCGCAGGGTTGCTCCTCGCGCTTTTCCTCGGCTGTTCGGCGTCAAATAAGGAGGCAGTAGCGTCGGACATGATGTATGAATACAGTTCCGGCACTTCGGAAGCGCCGGCCGCCGCGCCATCCGCTCCGGCGGAATCGTATACACAGGCGGATGCAAACGGCGGTATGCAGCTCACTGTGGCTGACGCCGAGACGCCAAAGTCGGAGGAAGCCTCGGGCGGGGGCTTCCTGCCGGACGCGAACCGGAAGATCATCCGCAGCGCATGGCTCGACCTGGAGACCACGCAGTTTGACGAATCGATTCAGCAGCTCAGCGCGCTTGTGAGCGAGTACAAAGGCTATATCGAGCAGTCGGATGTGAGCGGAAAATCCATTTATGGCGGCGGTACACGCTATGCCTCCTATACGCTTCGTATTCCCAGTGACGCGCTCGACGCCTTTTTGCAGAGCACCGGCAGCGTCGGCAACGTCATCCAGGAGGGGCAGAGCGCACAGGAGGTCACCGAGCAGTACTTTGACGCGGAAGCGCATCTTGAGACGCTGCGCGTACAGGAACAGCGCCTTCTCGCGATTCTGGAGAAGAGTGCGGAACTGACGGATATCATCCAGCTCGAGCAGGCGCTTGCCGATACGCGCTATCAGATCGAGAGCTATACCGGCACGCTCAAAAAGTACGACAGCCTGATCGCATACAGCACCGTCACAGTGTCTGTCAATGAGGTGTACGAGATCACGCCCGTCAATGAGATGCCCAAATCGCTCAGCGAGCGCATTTCACAGCGCTTTTCCAATACGATGTCGTATTTGAAGAGCGAAGGGGAAAATTTTCTTGTCTGGCTGCTCGGCGAGTCGCCGATCATCCTGATCAACCTCCTGTGGCTGGCGGTTGCGGCGCTGGTCATCTGGCTGCTCGTGCGACGGGTCGTGCGCCGCCGCGCGCGCAAAGCCGCGGCCAATAC
>CAKTWY010000053.1 GCA_934630445.1 uncultured Eubacteriales bacterium | reverse complement strand
ATGGCGGAGGCCATCATGACGACCGATACCCGCAAAAAGGAAATCGCCGTCGAGGTGATGATCGGCGGCAAGGCCGTCCATATCGGCGGCGTGTGCAAGGGCTCCGGCATGATCCACCCGAACATGGGCACGATGCTCTCCTTCATCACGACCGACTGCGCCATTACCTCCGACATGCTGCACGAGGCGCTTTTGAAATCCACGCAGAAGACATATAACCGCGTCAGCATCGACGGCGACACCTCGACAAACGACATGTGCTGCGTGCTCGCCAACGGCCTTGCCGGCAACGAGCTGATCGAGTGGCAGGACGAAAATTACGAAGCGTTTTTTGAAGCGCTCAATTTTGTCAACACCCATCTCGCCCGCGAGATCGCCCGCGACGGCGAGGGCGCGACGAAGCTCATCTCCGTCACCGTCAAAAATTCCCGGAATGAGGAGAGCGCCGAGCGCCTTGCAAAATCCGTCGCAGCCTCCTCCCTGGTCAAGGCTGCGATGTTCGGCGCGGACGCGAACTGGGGCCGCGTGCTGTGCGCAATGGGCTACTCGAAAGCGCCCTTCCGCCCGGAATATGTCGACGTCTCCTTCGAGAGTGCGGAGGGATCCATCCTTGTATGCGAGGGCGGCGCGGGTCTTGTCTTTGATGAGGATCTCGCCAAGCGCATCCTCACAAAGGACGAAGTGACCATCCTCGTCGACGTGCATGAGGGCGCGCATGAAGCGACCGCGTGGGGCTGCGACCTGACGTACGATTATGTCAAGATCAACGGCGACTACCGCACCTGAGGGAGGGCGTTTTGATGAATCATCCCACCGGATTTGACCGGGCGCAGGTACTCATTGAGGCCCTGCCCTATATCCAGAAATACAGCGGCAAGACCGTCGTCGTCAAGTACGGCGGCAACGCCATGATCAACGAGGACCTGAAAGCCGCCGTCATCAACGACATCGTGCTGCTCGCACTCGTCGGCATCCGCGTCGTCGTCGTCCACGGCGGGGGACCCGAGATCAGCCAGATGCTCAAAAAAATCGGCAAGGAGTCGAAGTTCGTCAACGGCCTGCGCTACACAGATGAAGAGACGATGGATATCGTCCAGATGGTCCTGTGCGGCAAGGTCAACAAAGACCTCGTCGCGCTCATCAACCGCGCAGGCGGACGCGCGCTCGGCCTGTGCGGTATGGACGGCGGCATGTTCCAGGCCAAACGCCTTATGGAAGACGGCTTTGACTACGGCCTTGTCGGCGACATCGTCAAAACCGACGCCGCCGCCGTGAGCGACGCGCTCGCGCGCGGCTACATCCCCGTGGTGTCCACCGTCGCGCAGGGCACGGATGCCGATACCTCCTATAATATCAACGCCGACACCGCCGCGTCGAAGCTCGCCATCGCCCTCGGCGCGGAAAAGCTCATGCTCCTGACCGACGTGTGCGGCCTGATGCGCGATCCGAAGGACGAGGGCAGCATGCTCCCGCTCGTGACCCTTTCCGAAGTTCCGCGCCTGACGCGCGAGGGCGTCATCTCCGGCGGCATGATCCCGAAGATCGAATGCTGCGTCGAAGCGGTACGCAACGGCGTGCGCCAGGCGAATATTCTGGACGGGCGCGTGCCGCACTCGATTCTCATCGAGCTCCTCTCCGACTCCGGCAGCGGCACCATGTTCGTCCAGTAAAGGCCCGCCCCCATCCTGGATGAAATGCGAAAGGAGACCGCAGCATGATCAAACATGTACTGCTTGACGCGATGGGCGTCCTTTTTACGGTCGGCGACGACACGAACGAGCTTCTCATTCCTTTTGTACAGGCAAAAAATCCCGCCGCCGAACGCGAGGAGATTCGCACGCACTATCATCGCGCGTGCCTTGGAGAAATCTCCTCCCGCGCCTTCTGGGAGGCAGTCGGGCTTGGCGGCGAATTTCCGTATATCGAGACGGAATATCTGTACACGCAGCTTCACATCAACCGCGAAATCTATACCGTTCTGCCGCGCCTTTCGGCAAAATACCATCTCTCGATCCTCTCAAACGACGTTGCCGAATGGTCGGAAGTTCTGCAGCAAAAATACCTTTTAAAGGCTTTCTTCTCCCCCAATGTGATCAGCGGCAGCGTCGGGCTGCGCAAGCCCGATCCCGCCATCTACCGTTATGCGCTCACGCAGCTTCAGGCAGACGCGGGTGAGTGCGTATTTGTGGACGACCGGGAGCAAAACCTCCTCCCCGCACGAGAGCTGGGCATGCACGTCTTCCGCTTCGGTGAACAAACAGACGCAGACCAGGTTCCCTGCGTGTCCACCTTTTCGCAGCTGTGCGACGCGCTTGACCGCCTTTGATCTTTTCACAGAAAGAGCTGATAAATATGACTTTTACCCAGATCCGCGCCCTTGAGAAAGAAAACGTCATGCAGACTTACGGCCGCTTTGAGCGCGCGTTCGATCACGGGGCAAACGCCACGCTTTTCGACACTGAGGGGCGCGCCTATATCGATTTTACAAGCGGCATCGGCGTCAATTCCATCGGCACGGCCAACCCCGCCTGGGTCGCCGCCGTGTCGCAGCAGGCGGCGAAGCTCGCGCATATTTCAAACCTCTATTACACCGAGCCGATGGCGCGCCTGGCGGCCTCCCTCTGCAGCGCGGCGCATATGAAGCGCGTATTTTTTGCCAATTCTGGCGCGGAGGCGAACGAGGGCGCGATCAAAATCGCGCGCAAGTACTCCTTTGACAAATACGGCGCGGGCCGCGATGTGATCATGACGCTGCAAAATTCCTTCCACGGACGCACGGTCACCACGCTCTCCGCTACCGGGCAGGATCATTTCCACAACTACTTTTTCCCCTTCACAGAGGGATTTGCCTATACGCCGGCGGAGGACATCGGTGCGATGGAGTCCGCGATCAAGGCCGAATCCGTCTGCGCCGTGATGCTCGAGCTCGTCCAGGGCGAGAGCGGCGTTCTGCCGCTTTCAAAAGAATTTGTCACTGAGACGGCGCGCCTGTGCCGCGAAAACGACGTTCTGCTGATCGTCGATGAGGTGCAGACGGGTGTGGGGCGCACGGGGCATTTTCTCGCGTGCGAAGCCTACGGAATCGCGCCCGACATCATCACGCTCGCCAAGGGACTCGGCGGCGGCCTGCCGATCGGCGCGGTCCTCGCGGGCGAAACATGTGCCGGCACACTTGGTGCGTCCGACCATGGCTCCACCTTCGGCGGCAACCCTGTGAGCGCTGCAGGTGCGAACGTTGTGATGGACACGGTCTGCCGCGACAGTTTTCTGTCCGATGTCCGCAAAAAAGGCGCGCATCTCATGGATGCCATCCGCGCGCTGAACGCCCCCGCCGTACACGAAGTGCGCGGGCTTGGCCTCATGGTCGGGATCGTCGTGGACGACGGCGCGCAGAAAAAGTACGCCTCTGCCGCGCTGGAACACGGCCTTCTCGTGCTGACGGCGGGCAGGAACGTCGTGCGCCTGCTCCCGCCGCTCACCATCACTTACGAAGAACTCGATCATGGCATCCAAATTCTCTCCCAGGTGCTGCAAACGGAGGTCAAATAAATGAAAAACAAACATCTTTTAAAGCTTTTGGACCTTTCTACGGAGGAAATCCTGGAACTTCTCGATCTCGCCGACCAGCTGAAATATGAGCTGAAGCATCACATCCCCCACCCGCATCTTGCCGGCCAGTCGCTCGGCATGATCTTCCAGAAATCGTCGACGCGCACGCGCGTCTCGTTCGAAACGGGCATGTATCAGCTCGGCGGCCAGGCGCTCTTCCTCTCCAACCGCGACCTGCAGATCGGCCGCGGCGAGCCGGTGGAAGACACGGCCCAGGTCCTCTCCCGCTATCTCGACGGCATCATGATCCGCACCTTCGCCCAGGAAGAAGTGGAAGACCTCGCCCGCTACGGCTCGATCCCCATTATCAACGGCCTGACCGACTTCTGCCATCCGTGTCAGGTGCTTGCAGACCTGATGACCATCCGCGAATACCACTCCAAGCTCGACGGGCTGAAAATGTGCTACATCGGCGACGGCAACAATATGGCCAACTCCCTCATCGTCGGCGGATTGAAGGTGGGCATGGAAGTCGCCGTCGCCTGCCCGAAGGACTATCAGCCCGACGCACAGGTGCTTGCCTTCGCGCAGGACGCCGTAAAGGCCGGGGCGAAGTTCACCCTCACCGACTGCATCGAGGAGGCCGCCACCGGCGCTGACGTGCTCCTCACTGACGTCTGGGCCTCCATGGGGCAGGAAGACGAAGCGGCAAAGCGCCGCGTCGCCTTCAAGGGCTACCAGATCAATGACGATGTCGTCGGGTTCGCCAATCCCGGCGCGATCGTGCAGCACTGTCTGCCCGCCCATCGCGGCGAGGAGATCACGGCAGAGGTCTTTTCCGCACATGCCACGGAGATCTACGACGAGGCGGAAAACCGCCTGCACGCGCAGAAAGCCGTCATGGTCAAGCTCATGGCGCGCTAGGGCGCATGCTTGCTTTATCCGACGCTTCAACGTTATAAAGGAAGGGGATGCCGCATAGGCATCCCCTTCCTTTTATAAAACCGGTATTCAGCTCATGGGCTGCGCCGGCATATCTTGCGGCGCATTCCACCGTTTCTTGCAGTGGAGATAATAGATGATGAACAGCACCGACGTCACCGACCACGTCATGGGGTAGCTGAAAAGGACCATCTTCAGCGTATGATAAAACGGCACTACACCCAAAATCCAGATCATACGCAGCCCGCATACACCAAAGCAGGTAAGCAGCATTGGCACAAGCGATTTGCCCGTTCCACGGATCGCACCTGAAAGAATTTCCACACAGACAAAGGTACAATAAGTCGGCACAAGGAATGTAAGGATCTGCATCCCCAGCTCAATCACCGCCAGGTCGTCTGTGAAAAGCCGGTAAACAAAATGACCGCTCAGCAGAAGCAGCAAGCTGATCGCCGCCGAGGCCGCAAATGTCATACCCAAACAGACGCGCACGCTCTTTTTCATCCTGTCATAGCGCCCGGCGCCGTAATTCTGCCCGACAAACGTCGTAATGGAAATACCAAACGCACCTGAAACCATCCAGAACAGCGAATCGATCTTTCCGTATGCGGTCCACGCCGCCATCGTATCCGTACCGAAGGAATTGATGGACGACTGTATAATAATATTCGACACGGAATAAACGACCGACTGGATTCCCGCCGGAAAGCCGATGCGCAGAATGCGGCCCAAAAGCGCTGCGTGGATGCGGATCTCTTTGGGCATGACCCGGCACGGCGTGTCGCTCCGGAGCAGGCAAACCGCCACAAGGCAGGCGCTCAGGATCTGTGACAGCACGGTCGCAAACGCCGCGCCGAACACCTCCCAGTGAAAGCCTACGACAAAAAGAAGGTCAAGGGCGATGTTTGTCAGACACGATGCTATCAAAAAATAAAGCGGCCGCTTCGAATCGCCGATCGCGCGCAGGATGCCCGTTCCCATGTTATAGATCAGCGACGGTATCATACCGAGAAAATACACGCGCATATACGTCAGCGCATATCCCATGATCTCATCCGGTGTTCCGATCGCCCTGAGCGCCCACGGCGCGCCGACCACGCCAACGAGCGTAATGCCCGCCCCGCCCAGAATCGCCAGCGCCATCGCCGTATGGACCGCGCGGCTGACTTCACCTGCCCGCCCGGCGCCGTAATGCTGCGAAATGATGACCGTCGCGCCCGACGACAGACCTACAAAAAAGCCGACAAAAAGGTTGATGATCGTTCCCGTCGAGCCGCCAACTGCCGCAAGCGCCTCCTTGCCGACGAATTGCCCAACCACAATGGCATCCGCCGTGTTATAAAGCTGCTGAAAAAACGTGCCCAGCAGGATGGGAAAAAAGAAATACAGCAGTTGCTTCCAGATCACGCCTTCCGTAATCTGGTTGACGCCTGCATTTGTTCGCTTCATATATGTATGGCTCCTTTGCCGTTCCTGTAAAATAATACCTGTGCCAAGCCACGGCGCGCTGATACCGCACGTTTTCGACGCTCCGGCCGCCGAAACCTCTTTGTTCCCGGCGGCTGTCAGCTCCCGTATCCCCCAGGCGCAGGCGCCTGGTCAGGATCGGCCATTATACGCTCCCTACACCCTCCGGCCGCGGACCGGAGGCAGCGCATGGTTTGCGGGAAACGCCCTCTCCGCCTCTTCCAGCGCTGCCTTCAGACGGCTGAATGTCTCCTCGCTCATAACATGCTCGATGCGGCACGCGTCGCGGTCGGCAATCGTTTTTTCCACGCCAAGCACCTCGGTAAAATAGCGCGCGATCAGCTGATGCCGCTCATAGATCGCCTTTGCGCGCGTCTCTCCTTTTTCTGTCAGGCGGATCGCTCCGTGCGCCTCCATCGTGATAAATGCATTTTCCCGCAGGATGCTCATCGCCCGGCTGACGCTCGCCTTCGTATATCCAAGCTCCGCTGCGATCTCGATCGAACGAACGGATCCGTTTTTTCGCTGCAGCAGGAGGATCGTCTCCAGATAATCCTCACCGGATTCATAAATCATACTTTTGCCTCCTCCGGTTCCTTTTTCTTTATGTTAACACAAGGCGTATGATTTGACAACTGTCCGGCGTCGGTACGCGCGGCGTGCCGCTTTTTTCATTGTGTTTACAAAATTTACATGATGCAAATTTTGTTTATTCGGCATACTAACTGATGTAATTCCAGCGCACAACCGGATTATCTGAAGGAGGTCTTTTTTATGAAAATCAACAGCTTTATCACCGGCTCGGTAATCGGTCTCGCGGCTGGCGCCGCAGCGTCCTATGCGATGAACTCGATGACGACGCCCAAGGGCCGCCGCGAGATGCGCCACACCGCCGGCAAGGCGCTTCGCGCCATGGGCGACGTGGTGGATTCGATCGCCACCGCCATCAAGGACTAAGCGCATTTTTCACCAGCAAAATTTTTGTTTTCTTCCCATTTTTACGGAACCTTTTGTCTGTTTCTTCGTCAGATAGAGCGGAGCCTGTCAGCAGGCCCCGCTCTATCTACATATCAATAAAAGTAAGGAGTCTCAACCATGCAAAAAAGCAATCGTTTTGTCCGTTTTCTCTCGCTTGCACTCGGCGTGCTGATGATGTTTTCGGCCTTTGCCTCCGCAGCGGACGCTCTTCCGGTTTCGCCCGCGCCGGAAGCGGAGGATCCTTCCGACTCACCGCTGACCGCGCCCGATGCTGAATACACCGTCTACCATGGTCCGGTCACGGAACTCTCCTCGGATGACAAAGGCCTGTGGATCGAAGTCGATACGGGTCTCGGCCACCGCTTCCTCGTCCAGGCAGATATTCCCGTCGTAAATGGGGAAACTGCTGCCGCCATGAAGGCCTCCGATCTCAAAGAAGGAGAAGAAATCTTTGTCATCCTTCCTGCAAACAGCCCCATGACGATGAGCATCCCCGCCATCTTCTCGAGCGCCGTTATGATCGTCACAAACCCCGGCAAGCTCAATTATAAGCTTGACCTGTTCAGCCATTCCCTGACGAGCGCCGACAATACGCTCATGCTCAAGGACCTTACGAACACGGCGATCGTTTCCCCGACGATCGAAAATCCGGACGCCGCGGATGTCGCCGGAAGCGAGGCGTTCGTTCTCTACGGCGTTTCGACGCGCAGCATCCCCGCCCAGACGAACCCCGAACTCATCGTCCTGCTGCGCCGTGATGCCGAACCTTCCTATGAGACGGTCGCCATCGACGGTGTGGAATACCTTCCCCTGCGCGCCAAGGCAGAATGGCTCGGCTTTGATGTTGTCTGGCAGAACGATACGCAGGGCGTCACGCTGAGCCGCGGCAACGTCGTATGCACATTGCGCATCGGCGACGTCAACACCAGTTTTGCAAAGCGCCTTGTCAAACTGACGAGCGCGCCGGTCCTCTATAACAACACCACGACCTATGTGCCCGCTGAGTACTTCGTGCAGCTTGCGGACATCCTGCAGGAATCTTAAAACAAACGTCTCCCGGGCGTCTGTACAAACCGTACAGACGCCCGTTTTTTATACATTCATCGTTCGATACCGCCTTTGCGCACGCATGCCTGACGGCTGCATAAGCGCTGCAACCATACGAGACGCCGCAGGGGCAAGCCCTGCGGCGTCTGAATAAAACGATCTTGAACTGTACGCACGGCCTCCTAGCGCCTTCCGGCGCCGCCCCCGCGGGAAGACCCTCCGCCTCCGGAGCGCCCTCCGCCGAAACCGCCGGAACGGCCGCCTCCGCCAAAGCCCCCTGAACGGCCTGCGCCAAAACCGCCTGAGCGGCCCGCTCCTCCTCCGCGGGAAGATCCTCCGCCGCCAGAACGGCCGCCAAAGCTGCCAAATCCGCCAGACCACCCGGAGCCCGCATGATGGTCATCGTGCGGCGTCTGCCGCGGCGGGCGCGGAGGCGGCGGGGTCCACCAGGTCCGTCTCGGCGGCCGGGGTCCAAATCCCATACCCGGCGGCGGTGGCGGCGGTCTGTGATACCGCCTGCCCCGGTACGGCCCGGAATAGCCGCCGCGCCGGACGCCGACGCGGGAAAATGCCGTCGTGATTACTACGATCAGCACAACAACGAACAAGAAGCCGCCAAACAGGCTGATCACCCTGCCAAAGCCGAAGCCCCCCGCTGTACGATCCACACTCTGGTGAGACTGCGGCACGGAAGGTGCCGTACCCTGTGCGCCCGCGCTCCCGCCGGTTTGAGAGAGGTCCACGCCGTAATAGCTCTCATACCACGCGGTCAGCGCGTCAAAGGTCTTTTTCACCCCTGCGTCGTAATTCTGCGCGGCAAAATCTTCTTCCAGATTGTTGTACAGAATGTCGCTGAGGTCTTCGTTCGTCAGCGCCTTTTCGATGCCGTCGCCGCGCACCGCCCAATAGTTCTCTTCACCGATCGCCAGCAGCACCAGAACGCCGTTGTTTTCCTGCGCAGAACCGATGCCCCATTCGTTGAAAACCGTGTAGGCGTAATTTTCGATATCCGCCCCGTCGAGGAAGTCGACCGTCAGAAAGACGATCTGCCCGCCCGTCTGGGCATAAAGGACGTCGTTCTTCTCGACAATCTCGCGTCTGGTCTCGTACGTGAGCACATCCGCGTAGTCGGCGACGTAAAAGTCCTCCGTCGGCTCCCTGACGTCGATGCCCAGCACACATGGAAGCAGCCACAGCGCGGCAACCAGCGCCGCAAGCGCGCGGAATGCGCGTTTTGTATGTTTCATCCGTCTCTCCTTATGATCTCGTATCGAGGCGCGCCGTTCCATCAGGCAAAAAGCTCCAGCGGCTGCACGCCCGTGAGCGGCCCGAGCACGCTTGCAGGGAAGGCGCCGAGCGTTTTTTCGTTGAACGCCGCCGCCATCGCGTTATACGGGTCGCGCTGCATGGTCGTCGCGTGAGAATCAAAGCTCTTGCGCATATTCTCGCAGTGTTCCATATTCTCTTTCGAAAGGCCCGCGCCTCTGAGCGCTACGATCAGGTCTGTAAACGCCGCAGTGAGTGTCTGCGCCGCATCATACTTCTCCCCCGGCGAAGAGGCGCGCTCCAGCGCTGCGGCCGCCTCGCGCGCCGCAGCGATCTCCTCCGCCGAAGGACCCAGATACTCCTCGGCAGACGTGCTCAGGTTTACGGCAAGCTTCGCCTGCTCGGACAAATCGTATGCGATACCGAGCCCGTCGCCCTTCGCGCCGCGCGCAAACACCGCCTCGACATCCGCCCGGAGCGCCGAGAGCGAGCGGTGCGCCCCGAACAGGAGCGAGAAGATGATTGCCGCGGCAAGGACCGCGTACGCCGCGCCCCGTTCTTTGAAAAGCTTCATACCGCCCGTCCCCTTTCCTGCTGTTCCGGCCTCAATGGCTCTTCAGCTCCAGCAGCTTCTGCTTCAGCTCTCCTTCAATGCGCCCGAGCTCCGCCTCCGCCTCGCGGCGCTTTTGCGAGCCCTCTATCTGGATACGGCGCACCTCGTCGAGCGTCTCGATGAGCGCCTCGTTGGTGTGCTTCAATGTTTCCATATCGACAATGCCGCGTTCGGACTCCTTCGCCGTCTCGATCGTGCCCATTTTGAGCGTATCGGCATTCTTGCGCAGCAGCTCGTTGGTCATATCCGTCACCTGACGCTGCGCTTCCATCGCCTGCTGCGAATGCGCAAGCCCCAGCGCCAGCACCATCTGGCTTTTCCACAGGGGGATGGTGTTCACCAGCGAGGACTGGATCTTCTCGACCATCAGGCTGTCGTTGTTCTGGATCAGGCGCACCTGCGGCGACATCTGGATGGACACCATGCGCGTCAGCTCCAGGTCGTGCAGCTTTTTCTCAAAACGGTTGCACATGTTCGCCAGGTCGTTTGCCGCCTGTGCGTCCTCCGGAAGGCCCGACTGTCTTGCTTTTTCAAGCGCGGCCTCAAGCTCGTTTTCGCGGAAGGAAGCGAGCCGCTCCTTGCCCGCGAGGATGTACATCGTCAGCTCTTTGAAATAATTCAGATTCATGTCGTACATCTTATCGAGCATGGCGATGTCCTTCAGAAGCTGCACCTGATGGCTCTCGAGCATCTGGCAGATCTTATCGACGTTGACCTCCGCCTTGTCATAGCGGCTTTTCAGCACCGCGATCTGATTTTCCGCCTTTTTGAAAAAGCCGAAGAACCCCTTTTTCTCCTCCGGCTCAAAATCGAAGCCCTTCAGTTCCACCACGAGGTTTGAGAGCATCTCGCCGACCTCGCCCATGTCCTTGGTGCGCACGTTCGCAAGCGCGGAGGCGGAAAAGTCCGCGATGTTCTTCTGCGCTGCGGCGCCGTACTGCAGCACCATGTTCGTATCGGTGATGTCGATCTTCTGCGCAAATTCTGTCACCATCTTCTGCTCGGCGGGGGTGAGCTGCGACTTTTCCAGCACTACCGCGTTTTCGTCGCGCTTTTTTTGCGCCTCGGCCGCCTGCGTATCGCTGTTCGGGTCGAGCGTCAGCTGCGGCGCGGCGGGCGCCTCTGTCACAGGTTCGAGCGTGAGCTTGGGTGCAAATTCATTGTTTTCCATTTTGTTTCATCCTTTCCTGCTGCAAGCTGGTGCGCTGCACGCGCGCTTTCAGTTTTTATCGGCGCGCAGTCCGTCATCTGTCAAACCTTCCTGCGCCATCATACCCTCAAGCACCGTGATATCGGTGGAAATGTCGAGCGCCTCATCGGCAAAGAGGTGGTCGAGCTGGTTTGCAAAGGCAGTCTCGATCGTGCCAAGTATCTTTTCAACGCCCGTCATCGTCGCCTCTATATTTTCTCCCCTGACGCCCTGCGCGCTCATCCGCTCGTAGGAGGACAGGATCTTGATCGTCGCCGGCAGATAATAGTTCATGAATTTACGGATCTGCGGCGCCTTTTTCGGGTTTTCCGCCACATAGGCAAAGATCCTGCCTGAGGTTCGCTCGATCGCGTCAATATGTGCGCTCACCTGCTCGTCAGCGATCGCGTCGTTCAGCTCGCGCAGGCGGCGGATGCTCTCCCTCCCCTGGGTGATGAGCGCGTCCACCGCGCGGTCGCCCGTGTCGGCCGGCGCTTCCTTCTCCTCGACAAATACGCTCCGCTCCGGGCAGAGCTTTGATGCAATGAGATAGGCGCCCAGAGACAGCGCCGCCGCAAGCAGAATATGCCACATCTTATAAAACGGTAAAAACAGTCCGAATACCAGCCATACCGCTGCCGCGGCATATACCGGAACTGCAGATTTCTTTTTGATTTCTCGCCGCATGCTTTCTCCTTTCCGACGCGCTGAAAGCGCGCGGTGCTGAATGTCCCAAATTCATCCGGCCGACAAGATCTGCCGCCGCAAAGCGGTCTGCTGCGCCAATGTCTCCGTCAGGCCTTTCTATTTTATTTTAAGGCCCGCTCCCCCCACTGTCAAGGAATATCACGCTTGACGCTCAGGCAGTTTCTGCCGTACACTGGGAGAAGAACGCGGCGCCTGCTGCGCCCGAAGGAGGAAGAACCATGTTCCAGACAGCCGCTGTTTCCAGACGTGCGCGCATCGGCGCGCTCGAGCCGTTTCGCATGCTCGCATTTCTCGGCGTGGTGTGCCAGCATGTGCTCGGCGCATATCTGCGCCGGCCTGAAACATCCCTTTTCGAAGCTGAAGCCATCGGCTTTTTCTTCGCGCTTTCCAAATTCGCGGTTCCGGCGTTTATCTTTCTCTCCGGCGCGGCGCTTTTCGCGAGCCATTACAGGTCGCTGCGCTATGTGGATTTTTTGAAAAAACGGCTGGGCTCCATCGTGCTGCCCTATCTGATCTGGTCGGGCATATACTACATTTATATTCCGCTCTTCGGCCGCGGAAGCTTGCCCTTCGGCAAGCGCGAATTTCTCTTCCGCCTTGCGACAGGCGAGGTGAAATACCACCTGTGGTACGTGTTCCTCATCGTGCAGTTCTACCTGTTCCTGCCCCTGATCTTTCGCCTGTACAGTGCGCTGGAAGCACGCGCGGCGCACATGCGCCGCCCGGTGCTCCTGCTGCTGATCGCCGGGGCGCTTTACACGGCGCTGCTGATCCTGTGCCGGTACGCGTCCGGTGTTCCAGTGCTCGGGGCGCTCCTGTATACATACCGGGGCAAAAACATCCTCTATTACCTGCCGTATTTTCTCCTCGGCGGCATGCTCGCCCGGCACGAGGATGCCCTTCTCCAAATCCTCGGCAGATACAAAGCCGCTTTTCTCCTGGCGGGCGGCACGTCCTTTGCGCTGATTCTGGCGGTCTACCTGCGCGCGGTGCGCGCCGGAGCGCGCGACGTCGGCACAATGGGCTCGTTCACGCCGCGCATGTTTTTCCTTACGCTTTCCATGCTCGCGCTCCTATACCCGCTCTGCACGCGCCTGGCTTCCAAAGCGCGCTGCATGCGCGCCTGCGCTTTTATCGGGCGGCACTCGTACGGCGCTTATCTTTCGCACGCGCTGGTGCTCGACGTACTGTCATGGAACCTCCCGGCAATGCCGCTGCCCGTTTACTACACGTTTCTCTTCGCGCTGACCGCCGCGCTGTCGATCATTGTCGGCTGGATCTTCGATCTGCTCTATGGCTCCGCCCGAAAAGGCGTCAGCCGTCTGCCTGCTTGCGCACGATCGCGGTGAGGACCTTCCCCGCCACATTTCCCGCGACGGAAGAGCCGCTCCCGCCGTTCTCCACCAGAACGATAAACGCATAGGGGTGTGCCTCGTCGCGCAGGAAGCCCGCGAACCACGCGTTCGGCGCAAGGCCCCCGCCGACCTCGGCGGTGCCGGATTTCGCGCAGATATCCATGCCCGGGAAGCGCTTCGTGCCGTATATGGCGGAAACGTTATTCGCCATCATATCCGCAAGCGCCGCGGCGGTATCTTTTTCGATCAGGCGGCCGGTCGTTTTTGAAAAAGAAAACGAGGTTGGAAGGCCGGAGGGCGTTTTAACGCTTTGAATGAGCTGCGGCACGGCGGCGCGCCCGCCGTTTGCCACCGCGCCCATGTATACCATCATGGCGCAGGGGTTCACCGTGTCCTGCCCCTGGCCGACGCCCGCCCACGCAAGATCGTTCTGCTCCGCATCGTCAAAGACAAAGGACCCGGCGGCGGTTTGAATGCCGTCGACATCATAGCGGGCTGTAAGGCCCGCTTTTTTCGTGTATTTTTCCATCGTTTCCGCCCCAAGCTCTGTGGCGAGCTGGCCGAAAACGCAGTTGCAGGACTTCGCAAAGGCGCTTTCGATATCAAGCTCGCCATGTGCCGAAGGGCATGTGACCGTGTCCGCACCGATCTGCACGCTGCCCGTGCACGTCCACGTGCGCTCAGACAGGCCATCGATCTGCTCCAGCGCGGCTGTGAGCGTGACGCATTTGAAAATCGATCCCGGCGTCATCGCCGAGGAGAGAAACCGGTTGACATACGCGCCGGAATATGCCGCGTTCGTCTCGATATCCTCCGGCGGGGAAAGCGGGTCGAACGACGGCGC
>CAKTWY010000052.1 GCA_934630445.1 uncultured Eubacteriales bacterium | reverse complement strand
CCGGGCGTGAGCTCGCACGCCGCGTCACCTTCGGCGCCGCAGTTGTCGATCACAAGGTCCGCCGCGTCCGCCAGGCGCAGCCCGCTTGCTTGACGCGAGGGCTGCCCGGCCATGCCTGCGCGCGCGGTCAGGGCGATCACGGCCGCGCCGCGCGCCTTTGCGCCCAGCGCAAGCTCGACGATCAGGCCGTTGCGGCCGGAATTGGACGCGATGAACAGCACATCCTGCTCCTTCACTCCGTAAAGGGAAAGGATGACGTGCGCATACTCCGGCACGCGCTCGACTGCGGTGCTTTTGAGCGGATGCTCATGAAGCATAAATTCAGGCGGGAGAATGGGCGTGACGCAGGCGAGGCCGCCCGCGCGGACATAAAACTCCTCGGCAAGCATGTGCGAATGGCCCGTTCCCGTGACAAGGAAGCGCCCGCCCCGGTCGAGCGCGGCGCAGATCATGCGCGCCGCGGAAAAAATCGCGCCGCGCTGCGTCTCGTATACCTGGCGGAGCGTGCGCTCCACGTGATTGTAAAAACGGTCGTAAAGTGCATTACCATCCATAGCGTTCCGGCCCCCATGCGGTAATTTTCAGCTCCTGCTTCAGTTCGACACACGAATTGGCCGGGATATCGCCCCCGATGACCGCGCCCGGCGCGAGGACGCTGTACGCGCCGACCTTCGCCCCCGGGAGGAATACCGTGCCCACGCCCGTGCGGCAGTAGTCGCCGATGTAAACGGCGTTTGCAAACGCCCCGGCGCGCTCACGCCGGCCGCCGATGCGGTGCGTCGTCTCGCCGTCGTCAAAGCGCAGCGTTCCGCAGACCGTGCCCGCGCCGATATCGACAGACGCGCCGACCGCGCCGTATATCTCGCCGTAATGATAGAGATAGGTCCTGTTCATCAGCATGCCGCCGAGAAACTCCGCCGCATGATCGACAATGCAGTCGTCTCCGATGGTACACCCGTCGTAGATCTGGCAGTAATTGCGCACGCGCGCGCGGCTGCCGACGACGGCGTCGCCCATGAAAACGGCGCCGTTATCGATGACGGTATCGTCGCCGACGATGAGATTTCCGTCCACGCGCACGTTTTTGCCGATATAGGCGTTCTTTCCAAGCAGCACATGGCCGCGGATATCGGCGCTGTCGGAGATGGCGCTGCCCGTTCCCGCGCTGCTGTCCGTGAGCGCGCCGCAGCGCAGCGCGACGAGCGCGCGGTTGGCCTCAAGCAGATGCCACGGCTTATCGACGTCGCAATAGACACCCGTTCCCTCGACGGCGCGCACGGCGCCTGATCCGAGGAAGCGCGCAAGCGCCGCTTCGACATACCGCTCGCAGGGCGCACCCTCGCCGACCTTCATATCTGGGAAGTACTCCGGCGTGCACAGCAGCGCGCGCTCAAAGGCGCGCGGCATTACGAGTGCGGCAATCTGATGCGTCATCTGCTCGCCGCGGTGATGCGCCCCGACGGCCGCAAGCGCGCCGTTCTCCGCACGCGCGCAGATCCAGTCCGACGCGCGGGTGCGCACCGGGTAGAGGAGGGCCGCCGGCGCCTCCTGCGCGTAAAAGGCGCGCAGGGTGTCCGGGTCGACGACCGTGTCTCCGTTGAGGATCAGGAACGTGTCTCCCTGCGCGAGGCGCATCCCCTCATAAAGCGTATCGGCGCTGCCGAGGCCCGGCGCGCATATGTGAACATGCACGCCCTCCCACGCTTCAAAATATCCGGCAATCGCGCCAAAGTAGCGCTTTTGCGTGACGATGTGCACGCGCGCCGCCGTCACCTCGCGCAGGGCGCGGATGTTCCACGCGATGAGCGGCATATTGGCTGCCGGGCGCATGGTTTTTGAGCCGACGGCATCAAAGGGGAAAAGCTTGCTCCCCGCACCGGCGGCAAGGATGATCACCTCGCGCATGGGGCATCTCTCTCCTTTCTGCGCAGAGCGCTCAGTGCCACGCCACCTGGAAGTAGAGCGCGTTTCCAAAATCGTGGCTGCGGATGAGCTTTTTGACAAAGTCGACCGCGTCGTAGCCCGCGAGGCCCGTCATCTCGAAGGCAAGCTTCATCCCCTCGCGCGAGACAAAGCGGATCGTCACGCCGTCCTTGTCATAACCGTCGAGCGCACTGCGGACACGGTCCGTCATCAGCGGGGCGTTTACAATCAGCATAAAAAATCCTCCTCTGTATCGGCATAGTCATAAAGGCGGAACGCCTGCGCGCCGCTGCGCAGATAGGGCAGAAGCGGCACCGCGTCCGGATGGAGAAAGCCCGCGACGTTGGCCTCCGCGCACGCGGGCATGTCGCACAGCATGATCTGCACTTCGCCCATGTACTGGTCGCTGAGCGCATTATCGACTGTGACGGCATAGCGCCCCCGTTCGGCGCGGCGCGCCGGAGCGACGCTGATGCCGCGCGTCTGCGTGGCGCGCACGACGCGCTCGGGCGTATCGGTGCGGCTGAAGAGCAGTGTATCCGCAATCGCGGCACGCAGCGCCTTCGGGCACTCGGGATAATATACGACGGGCAGGACGATCTCCTCCCGCTCGCGGGCGCGGCGCATGGCACGCAGCTCCCCGGGCGAGGCGGCAAGATCGCCGATATAGACGCTGTCCATTCCTTCAAAAAAAAGCGCCTTTGCCGCCGTGCCGGGCGGCACATCCCGAAAGGCCTCGACCGTGCACACACCATGCCCCTGGCGGTGCAGAATGCTTTCGGAAGCGAGAGACGCGGCGAAGGCCGACGCCTTTATTCCGTGCGCATGGAGAAAGGCGAGCGTTTCGCGCACGCGTTCCAGCGCAAGCCCCGTGCCCGTGCGGGGGTAGAAATTAAAGCCCGCCGAGAGGTTTTGCCGCTCCCCCTCCCGCGCGAGGACGTCGAAGGCCTCCTCCATGCGCGCACGGCGCGCGGGGGTGGACACGTCGATATCCGAGGCATTGATCTCGATGCGCATACCGGCGGCATTCCCTGAAAGCGCCGCGAGCGCGTGCGCGTCCATGCCGCTGTCGATGCGCGCGCAGGACGCCCCGCGCGCTGCCAGAGCGGAAAGTGCTGCCGGCGCGCCGCCCATCGCGGCAGCTGTTTCGCCGTTGAGATCGACGGTGACGTCAAAGCCATATTCCCGGCAGCATGCAAACGCACGATCGAATGACTCCGCCTCCGGCCCTGCCGCACCGCGGAAGTGGAGATTTTTCAGGATCATGGACATGAATACGCGCGTGAAGCCGCAGGCGGCGGCCTGCGCGGTATACGCCTCGAGCGCGTCCGGCTGCATAAATTCAGGATAAAGACTGATTCCCGTCTCCCGCATCATTCGCCCTCCTTCTCTGCGGCGCCGGCCGCTTGTACCGCGCCCCTCCCGCTGTTCGGGAGGGGCGCGAAGTCTTACTTCAGATACGCAAGATATTCCCCATGCGCCGCGATCAGCTCGTCAAGAATCGCCTTTCCGGTATCAAAATCATCGATAAAGGGGTTGGCCATCATGGCAATCAGCGCGGCGTCATAGCTGCCCTCCACGGCGGCGCGCACGGCCAGGCGCTCATACGCTTTGACGCTGCTGATGAGCCCGGCGACCTTTTCCGGCATTTTGCCGAGCGTGAGGGGCGTCGCTCCGTGCGCGCCGATCAGTGCGTTGGCCTCGATCACCGCGTCATAAGGCAGGTCGGCGATCGCGCCGCAGTTTTTCAGGTTCACGGTATGTATCTCGTTTTTGTTGTTGTAAATGGCGTCGATCAGGGAAATGGCTGCCTCCGAATAGTAGGCCCCGCCGCGCTTTTCAAGCTCCTTTGGCTTTTCGCAGAGATTTTCGTTGCTGTACAGCTCGAAGAGACGGCGCTCGATCTCTTTGACCTGCATGGCGCGCGAACCCTCTTTTGCCATGCTCTCGCGCTCCTCTTCAAGCATTTTGCGGTTCTTGTAATAATAGCGGTGGTACGGATTTGTGATCATGCCCATGGAGCGGATAAACGCCGGATCCCACAGTGCATCCGACACGTCCTCAAGCTGCTTGAGCGTGTCCGGATCGGCATTCTCATAAAGGTCGAGCAGCCTGGGGAGAATTTCCTCCCCGTCGAGGGTGACGGAGGTGACGAAGCTCATGTGGTTCAGGCCCATGAACTGCGCGCCGATGCGGGCGGAATCAACGCCGAGCACCTTCGCAATATCCTTTTTGATATTGATCGGCACGTTGCACAGCCCCAGCGCGCGGACCTTGGAATAATTCAAAATCGCCTCGGTATTGATACCGGCCGGATTGGTGAAGTTGATGAGCCACGCATCGGGCGAAAGCTCTTCGATATCGCGGCAGATGTCGAGAATGACCGGAATGGTGCGAAGCGCCTTCGCATAGCCGCCCGGGCCGGTGGTCTCCTGTCCGATGACGCCGTATTTCAGCGGAATGGATTCATCCTTCGCGCGCGCGTCGAGCCCCCCGACACGCAGCTGCGTGACGACGAAATCCGCCCCTTCGATGGCCGCGCGCCGGTCGAGGGTGTCGACGATCTTCAGCTCCACGCCCGCGCGGCGAACCATACGGCGTGCGAGCGCCGCAATCGTCCTGAGCTTATATTCCCCTTCCGGGATATCGACGAGCCACACTTCGCGCACCGGCAGGCGCGCGGCACGGGTAAGAATCCCCTCGATGAGCTCCGGCGTGTAGCTGCTGCCGCCGCCGATAACGGCAAGTTTTAAGTTTTCTTTCATGGCGCTTCCTTCCGTTTCCATTATATATTGGGGTGCAGACACACCCTGTTCATTCCAGTGTACGCGCGCGCGGCGCGCGGCACAATGGACAGATTTTGCAGTTTTTTGTTATTCTCCGCGTTTTTTTCGCAGACACGGCGCGACGCGCGTTCCGGACATGCGGTCATAGCCGGCGCGGTTTGTTGGGTCAGAAAAAATATACATCAGCGCCAGCACCAGCGGAAAGCCCTTAAAAAGATACAGAAGAAGCACTTTGAGGATACAGCGCGCCGCCATCTTCAGCGACGACGTCAGGCGGTTGTGCGGATTTTTTACAGCCTCGACACGCAGCCCGGCGACGGCCTTGCCGATCGTGCGGCCGTTTGAGAGAAGAAGCGAAACCAGCTCGTATCCGAGCCAGATCATCAGCGCGAGCGAATAGGCGCTGTTGAACGACGCAATGGCGATATTTGCCTGTGCCTGCAGCTCGTCAGGCGAGCCCTGCAGGCCGGAGAGCGCGCCGAGCTCGCGCTGCGCGCCCAGAAAATCAGGTGCGCCAAAGAGCGCTGCCGAGCATGCAAACAGCGCCAGAAGTACTGCCAGATCGATCAGGAACGCGCGAATGCGCAGCACGCGCTCGCGTGTGAACAGCTCAGCTATCATGCCTGTTCCCTCCCCGCCCTATGCGGGCGTGTTTTTGTTGTTCCGTTTCATTTTCATCTCTGCGCACCGCCCGGCCGACGCGCCGGGCGGTGCTGATGGGGGATGAAAACCCTGTGAAGCTTATTTTACCGCAATGCCTTCAGCCTTTTTCTCCTCGGCATAGTTGCGGCGGTCCCAGCTGCCGATGAACGGCCACCAGATGAAGAACGCGACGACAAAGTTGATCAGCTGCAGGATGACGCCGCCAAAGTGGCCGCCCGTCGCAAGGTAGCCGCTGATGAAATACGGCGTGGTCCACGGGATGGTGAGGCCAGCCATACGCGGGAAGATGCCCAGCGCCATGCCCGCGTAGGAGATCGTGAGGATGACGAGCGGGGAGACGATGTACGGGATCATGAGGAAGGGGTTGAGCACGATCGGCAGGCCGAACACGACGGGCTCGTTGATATTGAAGATACCCGGCGCAATGCTCAGGCGGCCGACGTCTTTTAAGAGCTTCGAGCGGGCGAAGCACAGCATGTAGAGCACCACCGGCAGCGTCGCGCCCGAGCCGCCGATCCACATGAAGTTTTCGATAAAGGTCTGGGTGACAATGTGCGGCAGCTGCGCGGCGCCCGCCTGGAAGGCGGCGAGGTTTTCAAGGTTGGCATTCAGCCAGATCGGCTCCATCACAGCGGTGACGATGGACGAGCCGTGGATGCCGAACGACCAGAGCAGCTGCTCGATGATGATCGCCAGCGCCGCGCCGGGATAGGAGGTGCCTGCAAACGTCAGCGGCGCGGAGACGATCGCAGTGATAAAGCCGCCGAACGTCTCAAACGGAGTCGCGCGGAAAACCAGCTTTACAATGAAGGCGAGGATGATCGCCGCGCCGGCCGGAACGAGCGCCGTAAACGACCGGGAGATGGACGGCGGCACGCTGGACGGCAGCTTGATGACAAGTTTTTTCTGCACAATGACGCGGTAGAGTTCGCCCACAAGGAGCGCGGCGATCAGCGCGACAAAGAGGTTCGACGCGCCGAACAGGTCCGCGTTCCAGCCCCAGGTCTCGGTATCGAGATTATTCAGCACAAAGAAAACGGAAAGGGATACGACGCCGGCCGGCGTGCCGTCGATGCCGTAGCTGTCGACAAGTGACTTTGCGATGCCGAAAGCCGCGATGACCGCGATGAGCGAGATGGTCGCCACGGCGATGTCATTCCAGACAAATTCATTCCAGCCCTCTCCGAAGATGCCGGCCATAAAAGTCTGATAGCCCTCCACCGGGAACTCGCCAATGATAATGGCAAGAGACCCGACGATCAGCAGCGGCATCGCCAGGATGATGCCGTCGCGCAGCGCCAGGATATGGCGCTGATTGGCTATCTTCGCCGCTACGGGTATAAATTTTTCTTCAAACCACTGTTTCACAGAGAAGCCCCCCTCTTTTCACTTAGTCGGATTGCGGCGTCGAGCACGTTTTCGCCGTTCATGCGGCCATAGTCGGTCATTTCAATGGTATCGACCACAATGCCCTTGCCCTCGTACTGCGCTTTGAGATTTTTCTGCAGGTATCTGACCTGGGGACCGAGCAGCAGGACGTCGGTCTGCGCGATCCTGTCCTTGATGCGGTCGTCTGCCACGGCGTCGATATCGACATCGATCCCGCGCCGGACGGCGGCCGCCTTCATCTTCTCGACAAGCATGCTTGTCGACATGCCGTTGGAACAAACCAGAGTAATGCGGAGCATGACGTCTTCATCCTTTCCCCTCAAGTTTTGCGATGACGCGGTACTGTGCGATAATGATCTGCGCCAGCTCGCGCATCAGCCCGGCGCCCATGAGATGGTCCTGCGCGTGTACCATAAGAATATTGACCGCGCACGGCTCCTCCCCGCGCATCTCGGCGGTGATGAGCCCGGTCTGGATCTCATGTGCGGAGGAAAGCGTTTCAGCGCAGCGTGCCATCGCTTCGTCGGCTGCGTCAAACGCGCCCTCCTGCGCATGTGCGATCGCCTCCATGGCAGAACTTTTGGCGTCTCCCGCTTCTGCGATGATGGAAAACGCCACTTCGTTTACATCCATTGCCTCTCCTCCTCACGGCCCTTCAGGTCTCGTTGAACCGCTTGTCGAACAGCTCCACCACCGCCTGCAGGGTCTGCGCCTCGTTCTCGCCGTCGACGCTGACGTGCAGGATCTCCCCGCATTTTGCGCCCAGGGCCATCATGTCGTAAATGCTTTTTGCGTCCGCAGTGCGCTCACCGCGGGTGATGGTGATCTTTGCAGGGTTTGCGGAAAACGCTTTGACAAGCTTTGAAATCGGTCTCGCGTGAAGGCCAAGCGTGTTTTGTACCTGTACCGTTGCGGATACCATTTGCTCACTTCCTTGTAAGGTTCATAAAATGTGCACTACTCCATTTTATGGCCTGAAAAACGAAGCGCTGCGCCGCCCAAAGCGCGGTGCTCCGGATTTTCCATACAAACGCGAAGAATCAAACTACAGCGCCGGCTGCAGCGCGATCTGTTCCAGCCGGGCGCGCACCTCCCGCGCGGTCGGCAGCATGAGAATTTCCTGCAGAAGGTTTTCAAGCGCCTCTTTGCGATACGCCGCCAGACGCCTGCGCACGGCCAGCACCGCTCCGGGGCTGACGCTCAGCTCCGTGATGCCCATCGCCAGCCACACCGGAAGGAGCAGCTTGTTCTGTGCGGCGTGGCCGCAGATGGCGACGCTTTTATCTGCACCGCGCGCTGTACGTGCGATATGGTATACCGTACGCAGCACCGCCGGATCGTATGCCAGATTGAGATAGGCGACCTTTCCGTTGCCGCGGTCGGCCGAGAGCAGATACTGGGTCAGGTCGTTGGTGCCGATGCTGAAAAAATCGGCCTCTTTCACAAACTGATCGGCGAGGATCGCGGCGGATGGCACTTCCACCATCATGCCGACGGGAATATCCTCTGAAAACGGCACGCCCTCGCGCCGCAGCTGCTGCGCCGCCTTCCGGAGCATGGCGCGCGCGCGGCGAAACTCCTCCACCGTCGCGACCATCGGAAACATGAGGCGCACGTTGCCGGTGCATGCCGCGCGCAGCACCGCGCGCAGCTGCGGCAGAAACACCTCTTCATGCTCCAGGCAGAAGCGCAGCGCCCGGTAGCCCAGGAAGGGGTTTTCCTCCTTCTTCATGCCCAGGTACGGTACCTGCTTATCCCCGCCGATATCGAGCGTGCGGATGACGAGCGGGCGCGGTGCGATCGCCTCGGCCGTTTTACGGTAGGCGATATATTGCTCTTCCTCCGACGGGCTGGAGGCGCGCCCGAGAAAGAGGAACTCCGAGCGCATCAGCCCCACGCCGCCGCCGTCGTTGGCAAGCACTGCGGCGGCATCCTGTACGCTGCCGATGTTGCAGAAAATATGCAGCTGCGTTCCATCCGCCGAGCGGCTGGGAAGGCCAAAAAAGCGCCGATCCTCGGCCGCTTCGCGCGAAAGGCGCGCGCGGCGGCTTTCGTATTCCTCGATCTCCTCCGCGCCGGGCTCCAGAATCACCTCGCCCGACGAGCCGTCCAGCAGGATCTGCGCGCCTGCGCGCGCAGCGGCCATCAGGCCCTTGACGCCGATCACGCATGGGATGCCGATGGTGTTGGCCAGAAGCACCGTATGCGAGGTGCTGCCGCCCTCTTCCATCACGACGCCGCATATCCCGCCGTAAAGATCACTCGTCAGCTGTGAAGGCGTCACCTCCCGGGCCATGAGCACGACGTCGCCGTCGCAGCGCGCCCCGCTGTGGCCCGTTTTCCCCAGCAGATGAAGCACACGGGCGCGGATGTCCTTCAGGTCAAGCGCCCGCTCGCGCAGGTATGGGTTATCAAGGTGCTCAAACATGGTAATTTTTTCGTCGATCGTCTCGCTGAACGCCCATGCGGCGCACTTTTTTTCGGTGGTGACGAGCGCCTCGGCCGCGTTCCACAGCTCATCGCTGTCCAGGAAGACGAGCTGGGCTTCAAACACCTCGCCTTCGGCCTGCCCAAACTGACAGGCAACGCGGTGTGCGGTCTCCTCAAGCGCCTGCGCCGCAGTGCGGCGCGCCGTGCGCAGCAGCGCGAGATGTGCGGATACATCTTCTATGTAGACCTGGCTGACAGTCGTTTCTTCCTCAATGGGGCACTGGGCTGCACGCGCAATGCCTGCGGAGACTCCCGTACCGTTCATTCTACCCCTCCTAGCGGTTATAGCGCGCAGTTATTTTGTTATGATGCACAGATGCCGTGTCAGTGCGCTGCGCCTTCTTTCTCTTTTTCTCTGTCGGCGGCTCTGAATACCTGGCAGATAAAGGAGGCGTAGCCTTCGTCCTCCCATTCGGGCAGGGGCCGTTCCTCCCCCATGAGGAGAAAAAGCACGCGCGAAGCCATTCCGTCTTCAAAGGCAATCGGCGCGGTCAAGCGCACGCCATAAGCGCAGAAATCATGTGCGTCGTGCAGGTACAGCGCTGTATAGCCCGTGTCTCCGATGAGCACCGACCGGCCGGAGCGTTCGATCTCAAGGCTCTCGCGCGAAAGCGCGGCGCTGCTGAACCCGCGGCGCATGAGCAGGTCAAAAACCGATTCAAACACCGCTTCCATCGTCTTATGCGTCATCGTGACCCAGACGATCTGCGCATCCGGCTGGAACTGCCGCTCTTCCAAAAGAAACATCTCCTGCCTGCGGGCACAGGCAAAGGCGCGGATCCTGCCGATCTCTTCGTCCGTGATCTTTCCTGACACATGGATCACAGGCGTACCCTCGCCGGCTATTTCGGCCGCGGAAATGATCAGATCATAGCTCGACAGCTCCTTCATAAACAGCTGGCCCACGACGCAGATATCCTGGATATCAACATCATCCTCCAGCTCACGCGCACGCTCGAGCATATCCTCCGCTTCGGCAATGCCGCTGCGGTAGACAAGCAGCGCACGCAGGCGCCGTTTGCGCCGGTAAAGAGAGTGCAAAAAGTGCAGGCACACACTGGAAAGTTCTTCCTCCGTGGGCGTTACATGAAAAAAAAGACGATAAAAATATCCGCTTGCCCATACCGCGCGGTAAATCGCAGGATGGCCGCGACGCGACGCCGCAGCGCGGCGCGCCGGCTTTGCAAGACCGCTTTTCAGACGGTAAACGGATGTTTTTACATGCATTGCAAGGCCCAAAAGCAGCAGATCGTCCTGTGAAAACCGAAGGCCCGTCGCCTGCTCCACCAGGGTGACAACGCATTGGGTGAAAGCGCCGATCCGGCGCGAATGCGTATCTCCCGCATCTTCCTCCAGAAGACTCTGTCCGCCGGTAATGTGCGCGCCCATGATGTGCATGCAGATAAACGCCCGTTCGCTCTCGGGCACTTTCAGCTGAAAAGCCGTTTCAAGTTCGTCTGCGATCTCATTTGCGATCTCCCCCTCGGGCGTGGTGAGCAGGTTCTCCGGATAATCGGATGCGCTCACGCCCTGCCCGCTGAGCAGGCGCTCCACCGCTATGGCCAGATGCACGAGAAGCGCCGTATAGTAGCTGTCCATCAGGAAAAAATCGTACCGGTTTTCGGCATTCTGGATGATCTCGGCGATCCTTCCGACGTCGGCACGCGGGCAGCGGTTGAGGCCATTATAAAAAGCGGCAAGATCGACACGCAGGATATTGATATTTTCCGCCAGGCCGAAAGCGCGCGCATCCTCTCCGCCGCGGCTGCCGCTGAGCTCGACAAGGCTTGCAATGGCAAGGCGGCGGTTTGCTTCGCTGCCGTAAATGCCCACGCCGCGGTTCTGCCGTTTGCTGACGGCCAGGCCGTACTGCAAAAGCCATTTGTTGACCCAGGTGAGATCTTTTTGAATGACGCTTTTGCTGACGTAGAACTGATCCGCAAGAAACTGGATGGTCAGATCGTCGTGTGAAAAAAGCAAAAATTTTGCAACCTCAAGCCTGCGCTCATAATTGTCGTTGGTCCGGTTCTTCTGCAAATGGCTGCCGAACAATTCGGCCGCCTCTTTTTTACTCTCGTCGGTGCAGACAAGGCACACGCCGCTGCCGCTTTTTTTGACGAGTGTGATCCGCCCGGAAAGGCCCTCGTCCTCGAGCCATGCTTCAAGCCGCTCAAGGTCGTGCTGCACCGTGCGTTTGGACACGCCCGCGCGCTGTGCAAGCCCTTCAAGCGTCAGGTATCCTGCTTCTTCCAGCAATGCCAATGCAATTTCAAACAGCCGCTCCTGCAGACGATCCGACAATTTTCGAGCGCCTCCCCCTTCAAAACAGGTCATTTTTATAGACTTTCACCTGTTTCCGCCATAATCATATTCCAATATCATGCAAAATGCCATATGTGAATAATTTCATTTTATACCACAACGACGTAGAAATCTGCAATTTTTTGGCAGGTGTGTTGTAACTTTTTGTTTTTTTAACCAACATCTTGCGAATAGCCGGACTTTGCCTGAGTGACGTGGCAAAAAACGGGTTTTATTGCTTGTGGACAAAATTTTGAAAAATGTTAGATTAAAAATATGGATTGTGCACTACGCCCATTACGTTTAAGGAGGCAAAAGAATGCGACATCTAAAATTTATTTCCCTTCTCGTCTGCCTTGTCCTTTTCCTGAGCATAACGCCGGCGTTTGCCGCGCCGGCGGACGACTTTCCCGATCTGAAGGGGCACTGGGCCGAGGCCGCTCTGACGCGGGCCGTTCAAAACGGCCTGCTGAACGGCGACGGCGGCAAGCTCCTCCCCGACGATACGCTCACAAGAGCCCAACTTGCGGCGATCGTCACACGCGCATTCAAAGCGCCGAAGGGCGCGGACATCTCGCACTTCAACGACACAGCCCCCGGCGACTGGCATTACGATTCTATTGCAAAAGCTGTCGCGATGGGCGTGCTCAAAGGCGACGGCGGCGGCACGGTGCGGCCGGACGACTCCATCACGCGTGAGGAAGTATTCGCGGTCCTCGCGCGGCTGCTGATCCTCGATGACGGCGGCAGTTCTTACTTAAGCGGCTTTCAGGACGCGGCGCTCGTCTCCTCCTGGGCGCGCGGCACAGCCGCGGCGGTCGTGCGCGAAAAGCTCGTGACGGGCGACGGCGGCAGGCTCAAGCCGCTCGACGCCATCACACGCGCGGAGTTTGCAGTCATCCTCGACCGCATTGTCTCGGCATACGCATATGAAACGCCTGTGACCGCCTTTGAGGGCGCTTCGCTCGTCGTGGCCGTACCGGACGCCGTGCTGAAAGGCCTCACGATCCCGGGAGACCTTTACATTGCCGACGGCGTCGGCGACACGGTCGTAACGCTCGACGGCGTAACGGTCGAAGGGCGCATCGTTGTGCGCGCCGGCAGCACGATCATCCTCAAAAACGGAAGCACGGTCCGCGGCGGCGCCGTGATTCTGCCCGGTCTCGCTCCCAAATTTGAAATTGAGGACGGCAGCTCCATCGCCGGCATGACGCCCGGCACGGAAACGCCCGGCACGCCGCCGGATGAGGGCGGCGGTCCGGGCCCGATCATCGGCCACAAACCGACGATCCGCTCCTACACATTTGACGAAGTGCTCGAAGGCTTCGACCTCAATGAACGCCAGCAGCTCGTCCACCGGTACGTCGAATTCCTGACGGACCCGACGTTTGACCCGTCAAACAACCTGACGGATGTGGAGCTTTTGAACGCGGCGACCTTTGTCGACGGCGAATTCGACCTGGCGCCGTCGCTCTTCCCGTCGCTGCGCGGCGTCTCCTCATCCTGCCTGACAGAAGACCGTGCGGGCCTGTGGCTCGGCTACGCAGAGGGCGGCGTGGATTACGTATCGCTCTCGACAAAAAAGGTCTCCACGTTTGCGCATGAGGCCCTCGACGGCAAACCGGTCCTTCTGCTCGTCGGGCAGGAGAACAGCACCGTATATGTCATTACCGCGGACAGCGTCGTTTCCATCACACGGTAGGAACAGATCGAAGAGATAAAACAATTCGTGAAATGAAAAACAAAAATGAGGAGGACTCAACTGTGCTACGACTGAAACAATCCGGACGGCTCATCGCGATGTTCCTCGCATGCACCATGCTCTTCACAGCCTTTGCAGCAGCAGCCGCGCCCGGCAAGTCCGCCGGCGCTGCCTACGAGGCGGTACAGCTCACCGCCGCGCCGACAAAGGTGATGGAATACCTCGCGACCCAGTCGCCCGCCGGCGTGACGTGGATCGAAAACGCGGATGCGCTCGACTTTCTCCCCGCGGCGGCGATCGGCGACGTCACCTGTGCTGTAAAGGACGGCGACATCACCTGGATCGGCACGGAAAACGGCGCGATGCGCGTCGATTTCGCGGCGGCGGACGCGCGCGATATCGTGCAGTACTTTTCCGGCACGCGCTACCTTTACGGCGGCGACGACCATGTGACGGGCATCGCGCTGGACGGCGCGGGCGGCGTTTGGCTGAGAAACGCGCAGGGCTCGGTACATATCGCGATGGTGCCCCTGACCATGCAGGAGCGCGGCTACTTCTATGAAAAGACAACGGCCGATGTCAATGACCGCAACGGTATGGTATCGGAAAATACCTCATATACCTATGATCCTGCGACAGACGAGTATTATGGCACGAACCACACCGACGACAACGACGGTCTGTGGACGGCGATGTACGCGCTGGGTGAAATTTTCCGCTATCAGACGCTGAAGGCGGACGGCGCCGCCGAAGCGGAGATCGCTGCGGCCAAGG